>JAHZEH010000068.1 GCA_019421925.1 Clostridia bacterium | reverse complement strand
GCCTTCGCCGCCAATCTCAGCGAACACCTTCTTCATCTCCTCAAGGGAGGCGCGCTCGGTGATGGTGCCTTCGAGGTACCTCTTGGCGTACTCAACGCCGGCGATGACCTGGCTCATGTTCAGAGCGATGGGCCAGGTGGACATGCGGCCCTGCATGTTCGCGGCAACGACCTTCTCATCGATGGCGGAGAGGATGTAGTCAAGATCGCCGGTCTTGTCGGCGGGGATCTCAATGCCCAGCGCGCCGGGATAGGCGTGGTAGGGAGAAGCGCAGCACTGCTGCGGATAGATGGCGCCCTCTTCCATGACGGACTTGATCAGAGGCTCCTGCATGGCGCAGTTGGTGGAGAAGAAAGCGGTGTCCTTGCCGTACTTGGCAACCTGCTTGGGCACGTCCTCCAGAATGAACTGCTGCGCGCCGGGAACGCCGGAATCGCCGGTAGGATCGGGCGCGGTTACGTCCACAAACTCAATGCCCAGACGCTCGCAGTTCTCCTTGAGCAGGTCGTGGCGGGCAGAGATCAAAGCGTAGGACATGTGGCGCGGGAAGGAGTAGTGGATGAGGGTCTTGGCGCCCATCTTGGCGGCCTGCTCAGCAATGGTCTTGCCCATGCCGGGTTCGTCGCCGTTGTAAACGATGTCGGCCTGCGCAGCGATGACAGCGGGATCCTCAGCGGGCACGCCGGCGATGACCAGGATATCAGGTTTGGTCTCACGGACCTTGGCGATGGCCGCAGCGGCGCCGGGGATGGCCTGGACGAATACCAGGGCCTTGACCTCGGGATCGGCGCACAAGTTGGCGACCGTGGAAATGGTTGTCTCGGTCTCCTTGGTGAAGTTGTCCGGATAGGTGGCGGTGACCACGATGCCCGGATACTTGGCCTTCATCATCTCAGCGGCTTGGATCTCCTCCTCGCCCTGGGAGGCAGTACCGGTGACGACGGCGATCTTGAAGCCGCCGGTGGTCTGCTCGTCGGTCGTGGCGGGAGAACCGCAGGCAACGAGACCAATAGCCATCATCAGGGCCAATGCGAGAGCTGTGAGTTTCTTCATTCTTCCATTCTCCTTGCTTTATTGTGGGTAGATACAGACATGCATCGGATGCAGGTATACAGCATCAAATGTTACTGCTAATATACCATTTTATCATCATGTCTGTCAACATAATTACCATAAATATGCATCAATCGTATATTGCTTTTCCTTCCCAATTCTGCAAATTTTCGACATGTTTTCTCTATTTTTCGATAAAATCGACATTTAGCAGGACACAATATTCCGTTTTTGCCCTTTTTATCCCATGGCATATACCGAATATCCGCATCAATTCACCGCGGTAAAGCGATGGCACATTTGTTACTCCCCGGAGGCGCCATGCAGGATTGCAGCCTCCCGCCTTCTTCTGCAGCCCCCTCCCCCCCGTTTATTCTCAGACAAATTTTGTGTACGCCAGTAAACCATGGTATAATTTATTAAAATGGGAATGTTCTTGTTTTTTCGCCTTTACGACCCTGCAAGGAGGCCACAGATGCGCCGTCTTCGTTTTAAATTTCCGGGGAGAGCAGGGGCGCGCCCCTGCCTCGCACTGCTCGCCCTTCTCTGCGCCGCCAGCCTGGCCTGCAGCGCTTGCACCTCGGCGGAGGCCCTCGCTCCCATCGCCCTCACCCAGGCCCCCGTGGCAAGCGGCGCGCTTCCCGCGCCCACAGCGGAACCCACGCCTGCACCCACGCCAACCCCTTCCCCGACGCCGGAACCCGCCCCCGAACCCGTCACCATCACAGTGCGCGCCGTGGGGGACCTTATGATGCACGAAACCCAGTTTGTCTCCGCGCGCACAGAGGACGGGGGTTACGATTTTTCCGAGTATTTCAGCCTGATCCAGGACGAGCTTGACTGCGCGGATCTGACGGTCGGCAATCTGGAGACCCCCATGACGGGCGGGGAGCCCCGGGGGTATCCCAGCTTCAACGCCCCCGACGAGTATGCGGACGCCATCCTCGCCGCCGGGTTTGACGCGGTCAGTTTAGCCAACAACCATATTCTAGACCGGGGCGGCGACGGATTGACCAGCACCGCGCATATATTGGAAGAAAAGGGCCTGCCCTGCTTCGGCGCGTACGCCAGGGGGGAGGAGCACGAACCCCTCGTCCTGGACGTCCAGGGTGTCAAAATCGCCCTGTTGGGTTTTGCCGAGCATCTCAACGGCCACGCGGACAAAAATGGCCAGGTGGACATGCTGGACGATCAGACCATCGCCGCCCGCATGGAGGAGGCCCGCAAGGCCGGGGCGGATTACATCATCGCTATGCCCCACTGGGGGGCCGAGGGCGTCTCCACCGAGAGCGCCTCCAGCCGGAAATGGGCCGGAAAGCTGGCGGATGCGGGCGCTGATCTCATCCTGGGCTCCCATCCCCACGTGCTCCAGCCCATCTCGTCCGTGGAGGCCAAGGACGGCCGGACGGTTCCCGTCGTCTACTCCATGGGCAACTTCATCAGCAACCAGCAGAGGGAGCCCCACTCCACCGGCGTTATCATCGAGGTCACTCTCACCAAAACGGAGGAGGGCGTCAGCCTGGATTCCATGCGCTATATTCCCATCTTTGTGCTCAAATACGATAAGGGCAGGGGCCGCTCAGGTTATCAGGTTCTGCCCGTGGCGGAATACAAGGCTGGAACCTACTCCCTGATGAACGACCGCCACAGGCGCCGCATCAAAAACGCCTGGGAGTTCGCCCTCAAAACCCTGGGAACAGACGGGGCCCAACCCTATTTACCGGAGGAATAGAAACTCTTCACCGTACTTTTGCTTGACAGCGCCCCTGCATGGGCATCATAATATTGCCGCTCACAAATTTGACAACCGAATGCTTTTGAAATAAATGGAGTAGTATCAGCATGAGAAAAACAAAAATAATCTGCACTCTTGGCCCTTCCACCGACCAGGACGGCATCATGCGCGGCCTGATTGAAAACGGCATGGACGTGGCCCGTTTCAATTTCTCCCACGGGGATTATGAGGAGCACGGCAGCCGCTTCCGCAAACTCTGCCAGCTCCGGGAGGAGCTGGGCCGTCCGGTAGCCGCCATGCTCGACACCAAGGGTCCGGAGATCCGCACCGGCGAATTTGAGGGGGGATCGGCCACCATTAAAACGGGCTCGGTCTTCACCCTGACCCCCCGCCCTGTCCTGGGCAACGACTCCATCGTATCCATCACCTTTGAAGGTCTCCATAAAGACGTGCATGCCGGCACCCGCATCCTGCTCGACGACGGCCTCATCGAGATGGTGGTTGAGGGGGTGGAGAACGGGGATATCCACTGCCGGGTTCAAAACGGAGGCACCATCCGCAACCGCCGGGGCGTCAACGTGCCCTCCGTCCACCTCTCCATGCCTTATCTGAGCGACAAGGACCGCTCCGATATCCTCTTCGGGGTGGAGATGGGCTATGATTTCATCGCCGCCTCCTTTACCCGCTGCGCCGACGACATTCTGCAGATCCGCGCCCTGCTGGAGGAGCACGGCGGCCGGAATATCAGCATCATCGCCAAAATTGAGAACAACGACGGCGTCAAAAATATCGACGAAATCCTGCGGGTTGTGGACGGCATCATGATCGCCCGGGGCGACATGGGCGTTGAGATCCCTCTGGAGGAGGTTCCCATCATCCAGAAGATGCTGATTAAAAAGACCTACAACTCGGAAAAACAGGTCATCACCGCCACGCAGATGCTCGACTCCATGATGAAAAATCCCCGCCCCACCCGCGCCGAAGCCACGGACGTCGCCAACGCCATCTATGACGGCACCAGCGCCATTATGCTCTCGGGCGAGACGGCGGCGGGCCTGTACCCCCTCGAGTCGGTGCGCACCATGGCCACGATTGCCGAGCGGGCTGAGCGGGACATCGACTACGCCAAGCGCTTCCGCTCCCAGAGCTTCTCTGAGATCACTGTTGCCAACGCCATCGCCCACGCCACCTGCACCACCGCCCACGACCTGGGCGCCGCCGTCACCGTCACCAAATCGGGCAAGACGGCCAAGCTCATCTCCAAGTTCCGCCCGGCCGTACCCATCGTGGCCTGCTGCATGGACCCGGCGGTCTGCCGGATGCTGAGCATGTCCTGGGGCGTCACCCCCATCCTCATCGACCTCAAGGACAACACCGACGAGCTCTTTGACCAGGCTGTGCTCAACGCCCAGGAGGCGGGCCTTATCGAGAGCGGCGAGCTGGCCGTCCTCACCGCCGGCGTGCCCCTCGGGGTGTCCGGCACCACCAACATGATGAAGGTCCACATCGCGGGCGACGTGCTCATCACCGGCGCTGGCAACCGTATGGGCAAGACCTGCGGCAACCTGTGCGTATGCCCCACGGAGGAGGACGCCCTCGCCCGCTGCCGCGCCGGGGATATCCTGGTCATTCCCGAGACCACCAACGCCCTGGTTCCCCTGCTGCGGGGGGCCGCCGGCATCATCACCGAGAAGGGCGGGGCCAACTCCCACGCCGCCATCCTCGGCCTGGCCATGGGCAAGCCGGTCATCACCGGCGCGTCCGAGGCCGTGGCCATCCTGAGGAGCGGCCGTACCGTCATGCTGGACTCCGATACCGGAAGGGTGTGCACGGCAAAGAAGTAACTCCGCAGAGAACAAAGGCAGCCCATCAGGGCTGCTCATCCTGTCGAAAGGCCCTTGACTGCCTATCCGGCTCCGGCGGCGCGAATGCCGGAACGGATGACATCCCTCAAGGTTTTCGTTCTGTCCGGCATTCCCCGCACGGGAGCCCCCAGGGCAAACGGGAGAAGCTGGAACCTCAAAAAAGTGGCGTGCGCCACTTTTTTGACATTCTGAGCAGTCCCAAGGGACTGCCTTTGTTTTTATTCAAGGGGGAGCCACAGGTCCCGAAAGACCTGGGCGTCCCCCCTTTTATGGACCAAAAGAATGGTCCTGATGAAGGGGTTTCCCGCAGGGGTCAACCCTTGCTCCTTCAGATGGGCGAGAGCGGGCGCCAGCTGGTCGCACTCCCTGCCCTCGCCCTCCTCCCGGCGGATCACCGTATGCAGGCAGGTCCGCCGGGGCCAGTGCTGCACAGGCTCACCGCAGTCCAGCCCCAGAGCGGGAAGGTCCTCCTCCTCCGCACCCAGATACATCCTGGGCTTCTCTGTGAGGCAGCGCCCCTCCTCCATCTCCCACAGGCCGCAGGAGAACACGATGGGCTCTCTCTCCACCCAGGTCCGAAGGCGCGCTCTCATGGCAGGGTCACGGCTGAGGCGCTCCCCTTCCGTCAACTCCAGGGCGTAGATGGAGGGGCTCTGTTCTATGGCAAAAACGCCGGACTTCCGGGGAATGGCTTCCACGATGCCGCTCCACTTCCGAAGGCAGTCCAGCAGCCTCTGCCTCTCCCTGATCTCCGCCTCCAGGGCGTCCCCCCGCTCCAGGAGGCGGCTGTGCACCTCCTCCACGCCGCAGTCGTTGAGCAGCATGGCCGCCTCCCTGAGGCTGAACCCGTAAGCCCTGTACCGGCGCACCCGGATCAGGGCCCCCAGATCGGTCAAATCATAGAACCGGTATCCTGACTGCTCATCCCGCTTGGGTTTGATGATACCCACGTCCTCATAGGACCGGACCGCCTCCCGGGTCAGCCCCATCAGGCTGACAACATCTCCAATTCTGAACGGCATTGCTTCCCCCTCCCCTTCCTCTCTGAAGCTATCATACAACGGCCTCAGGCCCCCGCGCAAATCCCGGGAGCCTGAAGCTGGATTCTATGCTTTTCGATTATTTTGAGGATGCGGACATCTTGCCCGCAATCCGGCCAAAGGTCAGCGCGTCCGCAATGGCGTTGGCCCCCAGGCGGTTTCCGCCGTGGATGCCGCCCGTGACTTCACCCGCCGCGTACAGGCCGGGGATGATCTGTCCGTCCGTGCCAATGACATGGGTATCCACATCAATCTCAATGCCGCCCATGGTGTGGTGTACCGCCGGGCTGTTGAGGGAGGCGTAGAACGGCCCCTCCAGGATGTCGGAGTTGTCCTCATAGACAGCCCGTCCAAAGGCGGGATCGGCGCCGTTCTTCACGCACTGGTTGAACTCCTCCACTGTCGCCGCAAGCACCTCGGGGTCCACGCCGATCTTTTCGGCCAGCTCCCCGAGCGTGTCCGCCATGAAGCAGATGCCCGCATCCATCGCCGACTGGACGGAGACGCCATAGTTATTGGTGCCGTCCTCCCGCAGTCCCACGTTGCGGCTGTCGCTGATCAGCCACATCTGCCCGTCGGTCTGCTCCAGTTCCGCTCCGGCAATGACGTCGCGCCGCTCGGTCTCGTTGACGAAGCGCACGCCCTCCTTGTTGACCATCAGGTTGGTGGAGGTGCCGATCATCATGCTGGGGGTACCGGTAATGGGGTCCCCAATAGGGGCCAGCTGGATATATCCCATGCCAACCAGATTCGCGCCCACTGCCTCAGCCATAACGATGCCGTCGCCGGTGATGGCCGGGCTGTTGGTGGTAGGAATGGTCTCGCCCAGATACTCCCATACCGTGTTGTACTTCTCGCGCATCTCCACATTTGCTGAGAAGCCGCCCGTGGCGATGACCACACCTTTATCGGCCTTCAGGATATAGGGAGTGCCGTCCACGGTGCTCACCGCCCTAACGCCAACGGCCCTGCCGTCCTCCATCAGGATTTCCTCGCCCCTGACCTCATAGAGGAACTGGACGGGATATCCGTTTTCGGCGATGTTGCCCGTGAAAATCTCGATGAATCCAATGCCGCTCTTGTAGTTGGCCGCACCGTGGCTGCGCCGCCAGAGCGCGCCCACCACGATCTCCACCTCGTTTTTCCATTCCAGCCCCAGGTCCTCCATCCAGTAGTAGGTTTCGGGGGCGGTGGAGCAGAGCTTCTCAATGAGGGCGGGGTTGCCAACATAGTCGCCGTCCATATAGGTCTGGAGCATATGGAGCTCCACGGAGTCAAACAGGTAGTCCTCCCCGCTCGCCTCATACTCGGCGATCTGGGAGCGCAGGGCCTCCTGCCAGCGGGCCATGGCCTCGTCGTGGGGTTCCATCCCCGCAATGGCCCTGATCTCCTCCAGCTCCGCTTCCCCCATGGTTTTCTGCCTTTGCAGCTCGGGCGTAACGGCGTTCATTTTGCCGCCTGCGAGTATGGTGTTGCCGCCGCCGGAGGCGGTCTTGTCAATGACGAGGACGGTGGCTCCCTGCTCCGCCGCTGACATGGCTGCGGCAACGCCCGCCCCGCCCGCGCCGATGATGACCACGTCGGCGCTCAGCTCCCTGGCCTCCCCGGCCTGGGCCTGACCGGCCTCGGCCTCCTTCAGGGCCTCCACATCGCCTCCCGCCTGTTTCACGCAATCCTCGACAGCGGCCAGGATGGCCTTGCTGGTGTTGGTCGCCCCCGTAACCGCGTCCACAGCCAGGGACTGGCCCTCGACAATGGCGGCGGGGATACGCTCCAGGGCGGGGTCGCTGATCCCGGCGGTCTCAGCGTGGGCGGTCACCTCCACAGAGGCAATCGCCTGTTCTGTGAACGTGACGGACACCGTCACGTCGCCGTTGTTGCCGCGGGCGGATGCCTCATAGGTTCCGGCGGCGTAGAGGGGGACGGCCGCCGCTGTGGGCGCGGCGCTGGGAACGGGAGTGGGCTCCGCCGTCTGGGCGGGCTGTGAACAGGCAGTCAGGCTGAACGCCAGCAGAATGCTCAGGCACAGGCAGAACAGCCTTTGAACAGAATTGCGCATCTTCAGATCTCCTCTTCCTTTGTTGTTGCAGGGGAGCGCGCGCTTGTGGGAAAAACGATCGTTTATTAAATGATAAACTATTAAGCCGGTTCACAGTCAAGACCCTGGACGCAATTTCTTTGCCGAAGTGGAAATATGGCCGGAAGTGCGGTATAATCTCCCCCAAAAGAACAAGGAGGAACCCCCATGAGATACACCAGTACCGTTCTGTCTGTGGCGGACGTGCGCGCCTCAAGAAAATTTTATGAGGACCTTTTCTCTCTGGAATTATATCAGGACTATGGAATCAACATCTCATTCACCTGCGGATTGTCCCTGCAGCAGGAGTTTGACTGGCTTGTACGCCTGCCCAAAGACAGCGTGCTGAAAAAATCCAACAATATGGAACTCTGCTTTGAGGAGGAAGATTTCGACGGCTTCCTGGAAAAGCTCAGGGCCTATCCCGGCATTGTATATTTGGACGGCGGCGTAGAGCACGGCTGGGGGCAGCGGGTCATCCGCTTTTATGATCCGGACGGCCATATCATTGAAGTGGGAGAGGATATGAGGAGTGTGATCCACCGTTTCCTCTCTTCCGGCATGACAATGCAGGAGGTATCCCTGCGGATGGACGCCTCCGTGGAGGATCTAAACAAGCTCCTGAACCGCTGAACTTCCCAGGGACGGAAACTTTTTCCTCTTCTCCCCCGTCTTAATGGGAGGACGTGGAAAAGCGTCCCTCCCCTATCATTTCGGACAGAGAAAGGATCTTTGCCATGCGTAAAC
>JAHZEH010000067.1:6461-8578 GCA_019421925.1 Clostridia bacterium | reverse complement strand
TCCAGCCCCGCAATGAACTTGTTCCTGTAGTTCTCCGCCTGGAAATTGTCCAATGCCTCCTGGAAATACCAGCTCGCCAGCCCATAGGGCAGGGCCGCGCGCGTGATCTGGTCGCAATAGACGACCGTCTCATCCAAAGAGGCCACCACCTGCGCCTTCTCCAGGGGTTCCCGCCCCTCAAACTCCCGGACGGAGTTCTCATATGGCAAAGCCTCCTGGAGCAGGAGATTCAAAAAGCCCGGCGCAAAGCTCTTGCTGTCCGGGTCCTCGTTGTCCTTCTCATACAGGAAGGAGCTTGCCAGTTCATATATCTCTTGGCCTGTCATGTGGGGCCCTCCTTTCACCGGATTCCCTTAGAAATTACCCATACCTTGGCGGTATTCGTTTTACCTGGACCCAGATAAAGCGAATGCCGCCAAACGGCGGCATATAGTTAGGCGTTGGTTTTGTCCGTCACGTCGCTCTGGAACATCCCGTCCTTGGTCGCGACGGCCCGGATGGTCTCCCCGCTCTTGAGCGTGACCTCCGAAGCGTACACCTTGCGATGGAGGGAGTATCTGGGGTCGCTTCCATCCAGCGTATAATAAATCACAGCGCTGGAAGTAGTGCTCGTGACCGTTGCGGCGTTGGTGGTAATCGAAATGGCGGGGGCGGCGCATTTGAGGTCTGCGCTGGCAAGGGCGATAACACCGCCCGCCCTGCGGCCCAGAACAAAATGGTCGTAATAGAAATGTCCCTGGAGGATAGAACCGTCCACGTCCTTGTCATCCGTAATAATCCGCATGGTATGGATCTTCTTGGGCGCGATGACGCTCTTCTTGTTGAACGCCAGCATATATCCGCCGCTTTCAAAATACTCGTCCGGAATCTCCATGACCTTATAGCCATAGAGCATGCCGACAACGCCCTTCTCCAGGGCTTTGCCCGACACCTTGTCAATGTTCATGAACTTGTCGCTGTCCAGAACCTCCGCGTACATGCTGGACGGCATGCACAAATAGTTGTCCTCGGAGGGCACCTTTGCATTCACCCTGGCGGCCCGGATGCTGATCACCGCTTTAAGAATGTTGCTCTTGGTTGGTGCGGCGTCGGCCGTCATGATCTTGCCCGCGTTGCCCGTGTACTGCTTGATGGCATATTTATCCATCATGGGATAAACCTGCTCGTCCATCTGGGCCTTCATAACCCTGCCCGCCTTCTTCATGCTGAGCTGATCGGACTGGTTCGCCTTGTCAATGGACAGGGAGAAGCTCTTATCCTGGCTCATGGTGAGCTCCTGCACCGTGTCTTTTATCTCAGTCAGCGTGCCGAACCGCGCCGTTCCCTCCCTGGTATAGTCGACCAGCGGCACAGTCTTAGCCGTCGTAATCCGCAGGCTGCGCTCGCCTACCAGATCGTATTCAGTGCTCGCCTTCCCGGCGAAAAAACTGTTCAGGGTAAAATCCTGAAGCAGTTTGTTCGAACTTCCCGTTACCAGGTTGATAAATTCAGCCATATTCTTCCCTTTCTACAGGCGTCAACCGCCCTGGAAACCCACAAAGAATGCATCTACCGGTGTGTCCCCGGCGTTTTCCGCGACGCTTCCAATCGTTGCCTGCCTGTTCTGTTGATTTTTTTCCTGCGCTTGAAGTTTGTTTTTAAGTTCTTCAATCTCTGCTCTTGCCTGCGCCAGCTCGTACTTGCGCATGGCTTCCAGAGGCTTTGTTCCGGCCTGAATGTCCTCTTTGACTTTTCCCGGGATTTTGTCCGCCCTGTTGATTTCAGGGTACTCTTTTAGAAAATCAGACCAGTCACGCACGGCTTCCTGCTGTTTGGCCTGCTGTCCGCTTTCCGCCTCCGCCCGGTTCTTGTCCTGGGCCTCACGGCTCTGCCTGAACTGCTCCCGGACCTTCATTTCGGCCATCTCCCGGATAATTTCACCATCCGCTTCCGGATGCTTGGCCCGAATCTCCTCCTCGGCCTCCTGGATAGCGGCCTTCTCCTGGTGGCGTTCCAAATACTCCGCATACTGTTCCCGCGTCATATTGTTGCGGGCCGCGTAAGCGTCCAGCACCTGGAGCGCCTTGGACTCCTTCAGCTGGCGCAGCTCTTCCGCAGCGCCCCGAAGCTGTTGCAGT
>JAHZEH010000067.1:2267-6451 GCA_019421925.1 Clostridia bacterium | reverse complement strand
GAGCTCCTTAGCCTCCTCCAGGGTCAATTCCCTGTCCTCGTGGTTATACCGAACCTTGATCCCCGCCTTCGGTGTGGCTCCCTCCGGCTCTGTTTCCGGCTCGGTCTCGGCTTTAGTGGTGGGTTCCGTCGTGGGCGCTTCCCCCTCTGCCGCCTGTCCCTGCGCCCCATCCGGGGCGGCTTCCTCCTCCAGGAAAAAATCTTCTCCCGGCATTGCATCCATGGCGTCAATGGCGATGTCGCTCATGGTGTTCCTCCTTCTGGGCAATGGCGATGCCCGTATATTTGTGCCGGATGAACCGGATCACATCATGGGGGCCTGGATCATCTGGAGCGGCTCCTGCTGCTGTGCGGCCGTGGCCTGTTGCTGCATGGCCTGCTGCGTCTTGATGCTCTCGATGATCTTGTTCTTGTTTTTAACGTAACGGTCCGGAATAGCCTCCAGGTATTCCACCGGATCTGTGATAATCTTCTTGTCGAAGAGGTTGTCAAGCGTCTGTATCTGCGTCAGCTCCGACCAATAGGCCGCCGCGCCGACGTCCACCTTAATTTTGAGGTTCAGGTTTTCGATCTGCCCGAAATCCAGCGGGATCATTGCCTGAATGGTCTGCCCCGTCTCATCCATGACCTCTGCCAGTACCTCCCGCCGCCCATAATAGGCTCGCATCATGTCAATCATGATCCGCACATAGTCCTCGACGAACTGATAGAATGCCATCCTTTGCAGTTCCAACGGAATAACGGACGCCTGCTGCACGGCAATTATGGCGGAGGTGTTGTCCGGCTTGACATTGCCCAACGCTGCGTCCGAAGCGCCCATGAAATCCCGCGTCATGGACACCGTCCTGTCTACCATATCCATGACCTGATAGCTCATGTCGGGGGCCCTGAACCCGGTTGCAATCGCCTCGTTTGGATTGCCCGTCGTCTCGATTGCCTCCCCTACGCGGTTGGACCATTTTTCAATCTTGCTGGAATCGTATATGACTTTGGGGAAGGCCATTGTCTCCACGTGCCTGACCGCCATGGCATAAATCTTATTGGTTGCGATCTGGTTTGGAATCAGCCCGGTGATGACGGCCTGCCCATGATAGCTGCTTTTGATCTCCTCCCAGGTCATATAGGCAATGGGATATAGCTTGCATCCGGTGTCCCAGGCTTTGCGCACAATGACGTCCTGGGTGCTCTTCTGGCACCACACCCGCCCGTTTTCTTTCCAGAGCTTAACCAGCACGGTACAGAGCTTTCCATCGTTGCCGGATTCTCCCTGTGTCTCATCTTCGTCCGCCCTGATGTTCTCCCAGTCCCCCTTATTGGCCTTGCACTCGTCCGCGACGTCCTCCACCATGCGGCGCTGTACAATCAGCAAATAGGGCTGCTTCTGTACGACGCCGCTGTATGGGTTTCCGAATATGATGTTGATGTTTTCAATGATTTCCGCCCGGATATCCCCCTTTGACGCCTGCCCCGTCTCTGCGTCCGGGTCGAAATACAGATACAGGCAGCAATCCCCGTCAACCGCGGCATTTCGGAGGAGTTTCCGGTTCATGGGTTTGATTTTGTTGTCCTCAATGACCCTTTCGATCTCCCCGGCAATAATCGTGCAAGTACGTTCAATATCCGCGTCCGGGGCATACGGGGCGAGGCTTACGCCTATGTCGTCGCTTGAAAGTTGGGATACAAAAAAAGTCACCACCCTTTTGAGGAAATTCATGGTGACTTTTAACATGTCGTCCGCTTTTGCTCCCGTCCACTGATCCCCGATGAAAAACTTCTCGTTGAGTTTGTAGTTCTCATACAGGCCAATTGACGTATTATAATCCCTCCCCCCCTGGTACTCCTCCCAGATTTCGCGGGCCTCCTTCTTTACTCTCATTGCCGCCTCCCGTTATAGCGCATCAGGTTTTGAAACTGCTCTTCCGCCTCCATGTGCCTGCTCAATTTATCCCGCAGACCCTCATTCTCCCGGCGTAGCTGCTCGTTGTTTTTCAACAGGCTTTCGGCAAGGGCCAAGTTCCGCGCGGCCGCCGCCTCCAATTCTGCGTTATGTGCGGTTAAGCGCTCAATTTCATGCTGCATCTCTCTTTTGCGCATCTCATTTCACCCCATAATTCAAAAAGTTTTCCAGTTCGGTGTCTGCACCCCGCTCCGCGCCCGGCCTTGGACGGCCCGCGACCAGATACCGGATAGCGTCCGGGCTATGGGTTATGTCGTGGGGTTCTGTCGCGCAATCATTCGGATTGCGCTCATCCCGGATTAACGCGGGGATACATCGGATCAGTTCCCGGCAGGTATCGAAAACCCTCAGCGTGGGCGTGCTTGAACCGTGTTCATCCGGGCGTGCCTGTAACCACTCTTTGAGGTTAAGCCATCCTGTCACCCGGTCGTTCTTGGCCTTGACCATAGGTACGCCGCCCCTTGCGAAGCCCTCGGCAATCGTGCGGCCCGTGTCCTTTGTCCTCCCCCACAGATCGGGCGGCGCAAAGGTGGCGTGAACCGGTTCCAGGGACCTCAGATCAATCTCCCGCGCCGCTTCGTCTATGGTGAGATTGCTCTTGCAGAATTCACGGAATATATATCCCCTTCCCAGACTGTCAAAGGCCGTCCAATAGCATGCCAGCATATCCAGGCCATAATCTATAGAGCGGTACACGCGCCAATCCGGCGGAATTTCAAAGGGCTTTATCACGTGAATGCTCGCGTCCCAGTTGTCAAAATACTGGCCCTCAAAGATATCCCAGTTTCCTTCAAGCAGCGCCTTGCGCTCTGTCTCCGGCAGGTTGTTCAGGCGCGGTATATATCCGGGGTCCTTTTGCATGAGATAGGTATTTTCCTGGACTTTTGCGGGGATGAATACCCGGCTCCCGTTGGGAGTAGAGAATACTTCGCCCGGCGGCGCTGGGTCCACAAAGCGCTTCTTCACCCACGCATGCCCCACATTCCCCGGATTGGTTGAGCTTTTGATCTGCTTGGGGTAACTGTTTGCCCCGCGCAGCCGGGAAAGCATATACACATACATGTACTCTGTGAAATGGGTCAATTCATCAAAGCGGATCACGTCATATTCCGCCGACTGATACTGCGTCACATCGTTTTCCGAGGCGAGATATCCGAAGTCAATCAAGGAACCGTTGGGAAACGCCATGACGTGCTTTGATGCGTTGTACTTGGCGATCTCCTGCGGATAGATTTCCAGCGCTTTTCGAATGATTGATTTTTCAAGCTCCGGGAAAGTCTTGCGCAGTATTAACTGCTTGCTCGCGGGGTAACGCAACGCATATAACAGCGCGTCCAGAATCTGCCCGTGGCTCTTTCCTCCGCCAGCCGCGCCGCCGTATAACACCTCGTCCGCCGTTGCGTCCAAAAACAGCTTCTGCTTTGGAGTAACCCCGATTCTCATTCCTCCACCACAATTTCCGCCAGAAACGGCTTGTCCTCAGAAAATCCGACCTCCTGCTTATCTCTCCATTCACGCGGCTTTCTGTTTTTCAGCCAGAAGATGCACGCCGTCGTGTCCGGGGGCATATGCTTTTTGATAACCCGTTTCTTATATCCATCTTCACTCTGTTCCTCTGTGGTTTCTTCGTAGTCGTATCCAATCGCCCGCTTATACAGGGCGTTCTCAACTTCAACGTCCACAACTTCCTTGCCCTTTTTTAGGGCCTCAGAAATGTTCGGATATTTTTTCCGCCACTCGTACAGTGTCGTGTGGCTGATCCCCATGTTCCCCGCAATTTGCTCGTCCGTCAAACCGTCTCTCGCCCATGACTGCAAGAGCAGCAGGCCGTCGGGTTCCAGCCACTTCTCGTATTTACCCTTCGCCACTGTGCTCACCGTCCTTAGCATCCGGCTCCAGATACGGGCACCTTACCCACAGGCACATGCCGCCCTTGCGCCACTGGCAGTACTTGCGCGGGCACGTGAACTTTGCCATACCCGGTCACCTCCTTATACGTCAAAAGCCACCCTTTCAGGCGGCTTTGTTCTCTAAAAGCCAGCGCCCCGTATGAAAGCGGGGCGCCTTAAAGCCGCTTCGCCCGCCACTCCGGGCTACTTGATGCAGCTTGTTCATACTAGCATTATAAACCGGCTTTACGGCTCAAAAGTCTCAACTTTCTCAATTAAAGAGGCAAGGAACTCATTTTTCCGCCGGTAAAAGCTTGCCCTGCTCACTGGCAGCATCTC
>JAHZEH010000067.1:0-2239 GCA_019421925.1 Clostridia bacterium | reverse complement strand
TGTAGGTAAAACCGCTCAAACAGCTCATCCAGATTGCCTTGCGCAGCGCCAGCGCGGCCCGCTCATCCAGGATATCCGCGCCGATCTCCTTCTTTGCTGCATCTACCGCCCGCACCACCCTGGCCATGTGCCCCTGCTCCAGTCTGGCAAGCTGCTCCGCCTTTTGTGATGTAGAATCGCCGGGCTGTCCTCCCTTCGGCTGCCCGTCCGGCGGGAGCGGAGAGCTGTGCATGATATCCTCCCGCTGCTGGGCCAGCCTGGCACGGTAACGCTCACAGCGGCGCACGTACTGGATGGCCAGCACCCGGCTTTCCCGGTCAAGTATAGGCATTTGCTTCTCCCCTTTCTCCTTGTCCCCACCTAAAGGGCGTTAAGATACATCGCTGTTCTCCCCTTTCCTCATCCCAGCGCCGTCCTTGCGAAAGTGCAGGCGGCCATATATGCGGTCTCATGTTTGGTTCCGCCGTGGGCTTCCGTGACGCGCTTTTCAAATGCCTCCATGTCCGAGAACCAGTAGCCAGCCCGCACAAAGTATTTACCATCCCCATCCCGGAAGAAGTATGCATCCCGGTTTTCAGACCCTATGGGGCCAATCTTGACGAATCTTCCGTTCTTGACTGCGCCATTCTCAAAGTCAGTGTTTCTGTATGTGATAAACTCTCCGAGTTTGCACCCATAGCCGAATTTGCAGCAGTCGCCGAATTCGCAGCATTTGCCGAATTTGCAGTAGTCTCCGAATTTGCAGCAGTCGCCGAATTCGCAGTAGTCTCCGAATTTGCACCCGTGGCCGAGTTTACACCCGTCTCCGAATTTGCAGCAGTCTCCGAATTTGCACCCTTCGCCGAATTCGCACCCGTCGCCGAGTTTGCACCCATAGCCGAATTTGCAGTAGTCGCCGAATTCGCAGCAGTTGCCGAGTTTGCACCGGTTTCCGAATTCGCAGCAGTCGCCGAATTTGCAGCATTTGCTGAATTTGCACTTTTCAAGCAGCTTAATCTCCGTATAGTCACCCGTGGGGCAAATCCTGTATCCGAATTCATCAAGCGGCAGGGCGTTAAATTCCTCCTGCGTGTATTTTTTCATGCCTGTGCCTCCCCTCTAAACCATGCATAGCACCGCTCTATCGGGTAGTAACGGAAGCGGCCCTCTTTGTAGTAAGGCATCCCCTGTTTGCAGAACTCCCGCAGCGTGTCCGAACTCGCTACAAAGATATATTCCGCCAGTTCCGACGACGCGCAGCGCTCCCCGTTTATGATCTTCTCATGCGGATTGATCGCCATCTCTTTAACCTCCCCTCAGAACTTTTTTCCGTGCTTATAGGGCCGGGTTTTGTTGTACTCATGCTTTTCCCGGAGGATTGCGTCCACGTCCGTCTCCGTATGCCCCAGATAGTCCAGGATGCGTATCATACAGTCCACCGCCCACCCCTCGGGCTTGTCCCCGTCATGCCACACTGCGGGCCGCCCGGCCCTCGCCTCCTCAAGCGCCTCCGACAGCTCAGAGTGGCACAGCGCGATTACCTCATACAGGGGCCGCTCGCTCCCCCACCAACCGTGGGCTACTGCGTTCTCGTGGATTTCCCTGGCTAATTCATTCAGCATTGTCATTCCGCCTTTCTCCGTGGCTGCAAAAGTCATCTGGCTCAATGTCCTCAGCAGGTCCTCTTATGTTTTCACAGTAATAGGCCATAAATGTATGTTTACTGTATGCCCTGATATATTTACACTCCCGGCAACGAATTACAGGAGCAGCGTCGATGGTGGGGGCGTCTCCGATTTTTTTCATAATCCCCATAAAATCTGCAAAAATCGTCCCGCCCCTTCCGTGCAATACGTATTCTTCAAAATCCAGTGCATCCGCATCAATCAGTCTCATGGTCTACTTCTCGCATATCGTTGTCCTCCGATGTCTTGCACCCGCAGTTGGGGCAGTAGCTTTTCTTCCTCTTAGGTGACATAGTTTCTCGCTCCATACACTCCGAACATCCCTACAGATTATTGATATCGTGAATCCACCGCCCATACCGCACAGGGGAGGCTTCGGCTAAAGTCTTATCCATTTGCTGCCTCCTTTGACCTGTATATGACCAACATTGATGGAAACGGGGCGCTATTTCTTTTCTCCGTCCCATCCTCGAATTTGAGCCTTCCCTGAATATATCTGATCTCTGCCTTGCCCAATATCCAATCATGGAAATACCGTGTATCTGTTCGAGCTGGTATCAGGAGAACAACAGTTG
>JAHZEH010000066.1:2306-8600 GCA_019421925.1 Clostridia bacterium | reverse complement strand
GTTCTCTTAACACCTTATAGCCGCGCACCGTCATTTTGGCGGTGAAAGCACCCTCCCCGTCCACCTCGGCGTCCCAGAAGAGGATTCCGCTGCTCTGGGCCTGACGGATCACTTTGGCCGGAGAGACTCCTTTGACTTGTATCTTAACATATCCGCGCGCATAATTCCACAGCGATGCTCTCATCGGCCCGCCTCCTTCCATTCCACGGAGAAAATCCGGCCTGACAAAGCAATTTGGCCAAATCCCAGTTCCTTGAGAACCAGGTTCCGCCCCGTGATACAAACTGAGCCGCCCTGGACTTTCATGCAGAGACGTTCGCCGCTGTATTCTGTGATCCCCTTATGGTTCTCCATGTGGAGCGCATGAAACCCATCGAGCACAAGGCGCGGCTGATCCAGCAGGATGTCGCCAGGAAGATCCAATGCCTTGGTCACTGTGCTGCGCACTTTGGCAGATTTCTTTTTCATCCCGGCACCTCCCCTGTAGATATATGCCGCGGCCAATTAAAAAATCCCCGCTGGGTGCAGCGGAGATCAGAATGCGCAGGGCGGTTAAATATATTTTTGCATATGTTTGAGCGCGCTTTTTTCCAGCCGGGATACCTGAGCCTGGGAAATACCGATCTCTCCGGCAACCTCCATCTGCGTCCTGCCGTCCATAAAGCGCATTTTGAGGATCTTTTTTTCCCGCTCGTTAAGCCGGTTCATGCCTTCGGAGATGGCCAGGTTATAAATCCACTTTTCCTCCGATTCGCTGTGATCCCCCACCTGGTCCATCACGTAGATGGCGTCGCTCCCGTCGTGATATACCGGCTCGAAGAGGGAGCCCGGGTCCTGAATGGCGTCGAGCGCAAAGACCACATCCTCCTCCTTCATGTCCAGTTCCTTGGCAATCTGGGCCATGGTGGGCTCCTTCATGTTCTCATTCATCAGGCGGCTACGTACCTGGAGAGCCTTGTAGGCCGTGTCACGCAGGGAGCGGCTGACCCGGATGCTGTTGTTGTCCCGCAGATACCGGCGCACCTCGCCGATAATCATGGGCACCGCGTAGGTGCTGAAGCGCACCCCGTGGCTCAGATCGAAGTTATCCAGCGCCTTGATGAGGCCGATGCACCCCACCTGAAAAATATCGTCCACCTGTTCTCCACGGGTGTTGAAGCGCTGAATGACAGAGAGCACCAGCCGGAGGTTCCCGTGGATGAACTCCTCCCGGGCCGTCTTGTCCCCCTCTTTGACCCGCCGCATCAGTTCGTTCATCTCATCATTGTTCAGCATGGGCAGCTTGGACGTATCAACCCCGCAGATTTCGACTTTGTTGGGCAGCATGGCAATCCCCTCCACCTGTTTGTGGCATTATAATTGCCAAGGGGATTGTCTTTTATCCAAGGGCCCCCATCCCGAGCGCACGCCAAAAAACGGTAAATCAGGGATATTATAGAGATATGAAAAGCATATTTTTTCCTAATTCTCAGAGCATCCGGCCAATCTCCCGCTGCAGGCGCTTGATGATGCGCTTCTCCAGCCTGGAGATATAGCTCTGGGAAATACCCATCATGTCGGCGACCTGTTTCTGCGTCCTCTCCTGGCCTCCCACCAGCCCAAAGCGCAGCTCCATAATCTGCTGCTCCCGGCCGCTCAGCTTCTTGAGCGCGTCCCTCAGCAGCTTTCGGTCCACCTCATCCTCAATGTCTTTATATACCTGTTCTCCATCCGTGCCCAAAATATCCGACAGCAGAAGCTCATTGCCGTCCCAGTCAGTATTCAGCGGTTCGTCAAGGGACACCTCAGCCTTGAGCTTGCATGTCCTGCGCAGATGCATCAATATCTCATTTTCAATGCAGCGGGATGCATAGGTGGCCAGCTTGCTCTTCTTGGAGGGATCAAAGGTGTTGACCGCTTTGATGAGCCCGATGGCCCCGATGGAGGAGAGGTCCTCAGTCGAAACACCCGTATTCTCAAATTTGCGGGCGATATAGACCACCAGGCGCAAATTCCGCTCTATGAGCGTGGATTTGACGGAGAGGTCCCCCCGTGTCAGTCGCTCCATGGCCTCCTCCTCCTCTTCGGGAGAAAGCGGGGAGGGCAGCGCTTCGCCTCCGCCCATGTAGTGAACGGACTTTCCCAGGGCTTCGCGCAATCTTTCCAGCAGTGTTTTCATCCATTTGGGGCCCATCATATCGTCTCATCCTCCTATGTTGCTCGGTCAAATCCACTGCGCGCCAATAAGCGCATCGCAATCCTGTATCCTGTGGGGCGCGACGGCAATGCAGCAGGCGCTCCCCTCCACCCAGCCGTTCTCCTCCCTTCTGGCGCAGCGGGCGCGCAGGGCCGGAAGCACCCCCTGTCCCTGTACCGTCGCATAGGGGATGAGCAGCATGCCCTCAACTTCCCCCTTCTGCCAGCCGTCCTCCTGCCACTGGGGCGGAAGGGCCCCTTTTGCAGCCAGAGCGTCCACAACAATGACCGGCTGTCCGGTCAGAGGCTCCACCAGTGAGTTGCCCGTATCAATCCTGCCCCTCAAAAGAACCTCCCCGTAGTCGGTCCGGACAAGCAGGGGCATATCCCTTACCGCCAGCTTAACCGCCGCCATGAGAGGACGGACCACCCTGGGCAGAAGCAGGCAGAGGGCTGTCCCCCAGCATATCAGGCGCATACCGCCCGAGGCGTACAGCACTCCCCCCAGGAGCCCCCCTTCCAGCATCCCCGCCAGCGCATAGCTCGCCCCGCCGGCCACAAGGGTGGACAGCAGCACGCCCCCGCAGCATAGAGCCCACTCCCTGGGGCGAACGGGTACAAACGGACAGGCCATCATCAAAAGAAGCGCCCCCTTTACGGGCAGCGACAGAAAAAAAGGATGCAGCATAGCGAGTGCGGAACAGAGCGCGCCCACAGCGCAGGCAATAACAGCGCGTCCGTTTCGAAAAGGACGCCGGATTAGCACCTCTGCAAGGCGCAAAATGAGATACCCCATCAGGGCATTATCCAGCAGGAACAGTTCCAACCATACTCTTCCCCCCATGCATACACCCCATCTCCGCTTGGTATGAGCGCAGTATATCATATTCACCGCGAAGAAATTGTAGAACCGTGATGCACTTTTATGGCTGATTTCCGCCATGATTTTCAATCTCTGCGACAGGCAAAAAACGCCCGGCCAATAGGCCGGGCGGTTTTTTATGAAAACGGTCATTCAGCAGTACTGCTGACAGAACTCCCTGTATTCTCCTTTGACCTACTTGGGAAAAGGACATGCCAGCGGAGTCGCGCCTTCAGGGCGCACAGGCATTTGAGGCAGACGGGGCTACCGATGACCCTGATTCTGAGCCCGACCTCCTTGGCGTCCAACCAACGGAGACTGCCAGATGTGCAGATGCCCACCGCATAGAGCTCTTCCTCCACATTTTTGCCGGCGCCGGGCAATTGGGAGAGCTTTTCTCCTGCGGCATATCTATCCTTCCCGGGCTGCCGTCAGCGGAATCAGTCCTCTTCCTCCTCCTCGGGCAGATCGGCGTTGTGCCAGACATTCTGGACATCATCGTTGTCCTCGAGGTTCTCGATGAGGCGGTTGATCTTCATAACCGTCTCCTCATCTGAGACCGCAATGGTGTTCTGGGGAATCATGTCCACCTCAGCCGAGATGAAGGAATACCCCGCCGCTTCAAGGGCCTCGCGCACTGCAGAAAAATCGTTGGGGTCGGTGGTGATCTCAAAGGCATCGTCCTCGGCGGCGAAATCCTCCGCACCGGCGTCCAGCGCCGTCATCATCACCTCATCCTCATCCATCTCGTCTGTGCGCTCGATCACGATGACGCCCTTTTTGTCAAACATCCAGGCCACACAGCCGGAGTTGCCCATGCCGTTGCCAAACTTATCAAACAGATGACGCATCTCGGAGGCGGTGCGGTTGCGGTTATCGGTCAGCACGTCCACAATGACGGCCACGCCGCTTACACCGTAGCCCTCGTAGGTGATCTCCTCATAGCTGGAACCCTCGCCCTCACCGGCGGCCCTTTTGATAGAGCGGCTGATGTTATCATTGGGCATATTGCAGGCCTTCGCCTTGGCAATCACATCGCGCAGCTTGCCGTTGGTGTTGGGGTCTGGCCCCCCGCCCTGCTTTACAGCCATGGCGAGCTCCCGCCCGATCTTGGTGAAGATCTTGCCCCTGACGGCATCGGTCTTCGCTTTTTTATTCTTGATATTTGCCCATTTCGAATGGCCCGACATTAATAGTTACCTCCCAACAGAATTGGTAAAATTCGCGTCAGTTATCATATCATATTATCCCATCATCTTGCAAGTTTTAGCTCATAAGTTCCTGTACTTTTCATAGGCCATTCTCACGAGGGATTTGTCCTGGCTGTACGTAATCAGGCCATTGGCCTCCTCCATGGAGAAATAGCCGCCGTCCTTGAAACCCTCCGCCTTATTCACCTGATAGCCGCCGCTGCGGGCGCGCATGATATACCAGGTGATCTCATTGCATACGGGCTTCTGCCGCGTAAAGGAGTAGAATTCATAGCTGGTATGTCCCGCAGGACAGAGGACCTCCGCGTCAATCCCGGCCTCGAATTTCACCCGGCTGACGGCAACCTCTTTGGCAAGCATCCCATTTCGGATCAGGCCCTTGGGCAAAACCCATTCGTTTTTCTCATTCAACAGCAGAAACAGAGAGTTCCCATGAAACACAACGCCGCCGGCACAACTGCGAAACAACATGGACGCCACCCCCAAATGCAATGTTCTTGCTCCTATGATACACAAAATGCACGCTTTTGTGCAATTTTTTATTTTTCCATCTCCCTGAGCCGGTCCCGCACCGCCTGGAAATCCGCCCAGGCCTCTCCCTTCTTCATGGGGTCCCGCAGGAGAGCGGCGGGATGGTAGGTGGGCATGATCCAGACGCCCTTGCTCTCCCTCCACTTCCCCCTGTCCCGCGTGATGCGCACATCTTTGTCATAGACATACCGGGCGGCCGTCGCCCCCAGGCAAACGATCACCTTGGGCTGGACCAGAACAAACTGCGCCCGCAGATAGGGCAGGCAGCTGAGGGCCTCGTTCTCCTCCGGCACCCGGTTGCCCGGAGGCCTGCACTTGACCACATTGCAGATATAGACATCCTCTCTTCTCATGTCAATCGCCGCGATCATCTTATCCAGAAGCTGCCCCGCCGGGCCCACAAAGGGTCGTCCCTGCAGGTCCTCCTCCCGGCCTGGCCCCTCCCCGATAAACATCAATTTAGCATGAGGGTTTCCCTCTCCCGGCACCACAAGGGTACGTGTGGCGCATAGGCCGCACTTCTCGCAGCCGTGAATCTCATTCCAAAGGGTAGCCCAGCTGATTCTCATATTGGAAACGCCCCCTCTCCCGCTTCTTTTCACCATTATATAACAAAAAATCCGCCACAGCAAAAGCTGTGGCGGATAAATCACAAGAAAGGCCGGTTTTACTTCACAGTAACTTTCATCTTGGCCTGAGCGCCGCCCTCGGTGACGGCGTAGATGTAACAGGTACCCTTGCCGACAATCTTAATCTTACCGGGCGTCTTGACGGTCGCAACCTTCTTGTTGCTCGTCGTCCAGGTCAGTTCATCGGGATCAATCTTCTCACCGTCCAGCGTGATCTTGTTGAGGCGGTAGGTCTTGCCCACCTTGCCGCTGGAGAAAGAGGTCAGCCCCAGAGAAAGCACCTGATCCTCGGGGTTCACAACCGCGCCGCCGGAGCCGTCGGGCAGCTCGGACAGTACGATAATGTTTTTGATAATGATAGGCGCAGAGGGATTGAGGGCGTAATACACATACAGCTGGGTAACACCCTGTTTCACACCGATGAGGGTGGTGCCAGAAACGATGGCCACCGAGGGATCGCCAACCTTATAGGCCAGCCAGTTTGCATCCGCAGGCAGGCCGCCCAGCATGGCGTTCGTAATCTGGCCAGTGGTCTTGGGCGCCAGCACAGGCAGGGCGTTTGCCGCCTCGGTGATGGCGTTGATGGTATAGCCGTTGGACAGGGTTACGTTGTTGTTTACAACGCCCGTGCCAGAGCCATACCAGGGATAGGAGCCGCCGCCGCTGGACTTGCGCACGCCGACCACGGCGTTGACCACGCAGGAGCCCGCATAGAACCGGGCGGTGGAGGGGTTGGCGTCCACAACCCGGGTCCCGATGTTAACCGGCACGGAGGAGACGTTGTAGCTGCGGGGCAGATTCGTCAGCTGGGCGATGCCCGCATTGGTAGAGGCCCCGCTGTTGTCGCGGTCGACATAGGTGAAGTTGACCGTGCCGCCGTAGGCCA
>JAHZEH010000066.1:0-2296 GCA_019421925.1 Clostridia bacterium | reverse complement strand
GGTTCCCTTCTCCATTGCGGCGCTGGTGTTGTTGCTGCCATAGGCCGTGCACTTCAGGCCGACATTCCTGCCCGAACCGCTTCCCTGGGTTACCTTGACCGTCACGGTGCTGCCCGTGCTGCCCGACGTAATCGTCGCATTGCCGGTCGTTACCTCCCACACAAAGCGGGTGTAATAATTGATATTGGCGCCAGCGGCGTCCTTGGCGACAGCCGTAGCCGTAAAGGTCTCGTTTACAAACAGATCAGACCGGCTTGTGTAGCCGTAATTGAAGGTGAAATCCACGGAGTTCACGTCGCGCAGAGCGGAGGAACTGCCCGAAACCACCACCGTATAGATAATTTCTTCCGTACCAGCAGCGGTCGTCACCGTAACCTTCGCGCTGGTCGTGCCGTACGCATAGCCGGTCACCTTCAGGTTGTTGCCCTCTGCAACAAAGCCGGCAACGTTCTGATTGGTACCGGTATAATCAATGGATACCGCCCCGCCAAGGTCAATCGTCTGGGTCGCTCCAACTGTAAGCGACAGAGACCTGCTCGTCGCGGCGCTGGCCGGCGCAATGCCGAGGAATGCTGTGCACAGCATTGCAAGGGCAAGAATCAGTGCCAATCTTTTCTTCATCGTTCCATAAACCTCCTTGTGATGTGGTCAAAAATAACCAATTACACCTTTATTTGTATTATACAGCCTTTGCGACCACTTCACAACAGACATTTGCGAATTTACCAATTGTTCACACCCTTTTTCCATGCAAAGTTTACAGTTTATTCTAATTTTCCCGGGATCAAACCGCCTGCGTATCAGTCCGGTCCGCCGCCCAGGCTCTCGTATACCACGCCCTCCTTCCGCAGGGCGTGCCCGTCACAGCACCCCCTGCCGTCGATCACCAGGGGAATGCGCATGCGCCTTGCATATACGGCAGCCGGGGTTTTGACTATCTCCTCCCAGGGAGTGAACACCATGCACACGTCGGCATCCTGCAGCGCCTCCTCCACAGTTGCACACTGCCTCCACTGCCCATCCTGCCCGCGGGGATATTTTGCCGTCCTGTCCCAGAGGGCAACCTCCGCCCCCTCCCGCAGCAGTTCGCTTATAACCTCCAGCGAGGGCGCGCAGCGCAGATCGTCCGTCCCCGCTTTAAAAGCCAGCCCCAGGACGGCCACCCGCATGCCCTCCAGGCTCCGGAAATACCGGTGGGCCATCTGCAGCATCCGCCTCTTTTGCGCCTCGTTCACCCTCTGCGCGGCGTCCACCAGTTCTAGCCTCATCCCCTCGCAGGCGGCCTCCCTCAGAAGCGCCCTGCTGTCCTTGGGCAGACAGGATCCGCCATATCCGCAGCCCGCCCGCATATACTCCCTGCCAATGCGGGGATCGCTGCCAATCCCCCGGGCGACCGCGCGGTAGTCCAGTCCCATGCTCTCGCACAGGTTGGCCATTTCATTGAAAAAGGAGAGACGGACCGCAAGGTATGCATTGCACGCCTGTTTGCACAGCTCCGCCTCCCTTCTGCCCATCTCTATAACCGGCCGGGGGGCGTACAGTGATCGTACAAGCTCCCGGCCCCTCCCTCTGTGCGTCCCCAAGACGATACGTGCGGGGTTTCTGGCATTCTCCAACGCGCTGCCCTGGGCCAGAAATTCCGGCAGATGTACCACAGGGCAGCCCACACGCCCCAGCCTCAGCGCCTCCTCCACCCGCTCGCAGGTGCCGGGGGGAACGGTGGATTTTACAGCCACAACGCTCTCTTTACGCATGCCCCGCAGCGATTTTACCGCTTGAAACAGGGCGTCCAGGTTGGCGCTGCCGTCCTCTCGGGAGGGAGTTCCCACGCACAGCATGGCCATGTCGGCCTGCGAAAGCGTCTCCCTGGCGACGCTCCCACTGTATTCAATCGCAGAGGCGGACGCCAAAAGCGCCTCCTGGAGCCCCGGTTCATAGACGGGGCACTCCCCGCTCTGCAAAGCCCTCAGTTTGGCCGGCGCCGATTCCACCACCCTGACCCTGTGCCCCTGTTCGGCCAGCACCGCTGCGTTGACCAGCCCCACATATCCACCGCCCAGCACCACAATGTTCATCGCCCGCCCTCCATCCATTTGATTCCCATACAGAATATGCCTGCGTGGGGGTGGTCAGCACGATGGGAGGCAAAAAGAGCGCTCCGGGGTGTCCGGAGCGCTCTTTTTGATCATCAGTTAGTCCTGTCGGGGCGTGCGGCGCACGGAATCCCGAAGGAAGGTAGGAACGTCGATGTCGTCGTCCACATTGACCCGGGGGGCAACCTGGGCCCTGCCGGGCA
>JAHZEH010000065.1 GCA_019421925.1 Clostridia bacterium | reverse complement strand
ACTACAACGAGTATATGCTCATGGGCTTTGACAACGACATCGACGGCGACTGGGAAAACGGTCTCTTCCGGGATAACTTCCGGGGGGTGTGGGCCTCCCTGAACGGCAGCTACTGCGCTCCCACCCTCATCGCCGAAACGGAGACCTACAACGTCTATACCATCCCCATTCTCCTCAACGGCCAGAAGACCAACCTGCGGGCCAGCTATCTCTGGGATGACGGGGAGAACGGACACGATGAAATCCACGGCGTCTGGGACGGCGTGGACCCCGAGACGGGCATGAGCGCCAAAGAGGTGATCCAGCTCAAGGACGGCGACGAAGTAGAGCTGCTCTTTGAGGCCGTCAACTGGGAGACCGGCGAGAGCGCCACCTCCAACATGGGCGGATTCACCCTCGACGGCGAGGTCACGCTTGAGGAGATGGAACTGCTCGACGGCGACTACCTCTACCAGTACAGGGTTGTGGACGTCTTTGGCGGCGAGATCTGGTCCGACACCGTCATAATGGAGTGCAAGGACGGCGAGATCAGCGTCTACGAGACAGAATAAACTCCTATCCATGTTAAAAGGCCGCAAATGCGGCCTTTTTTCGTTCCTCTCCATCCATTGTAAAATATTTGTCCAACCTTGCGGGCCTGTAAAGCCTGTGTTAAAATGAAGTAAATTCTTCAGGAAATATTAGGGCTGCATGAGAGGTTTCAATTATGGATTTGTCGCTCTCCTTTTTCTGGCAGCAGGTGACAAGCAATCCCACATTGCTTGTCACAGTGCTATTGACGCTCGCCGTCATTTTTGTCAATGGCTGGACGGACGCACCCAACGCCATTGCAACCTGTGTCTCCACCCGTTCCATGAACGTTCGTGCGGCTATTTTGATGTCGGCGGCGTTCAATTTTTTTGGGGTTTTCGTCATGACCCTCATCAACTCCACCGTCGCTATGACCATCACCAACATGGTCAACTTCGGCGGGAACAGCGAAACCGCCCTCATCGCCCTGTGCGCGGCGCTGGTGGCCATCGTGCTCTGGGCGGTTATCGCCTGGTATTTCGGCATCCCCACCAGCGAAAGCCACGCCCTGATCGCCGGGCTGTCCGGCGCTGCCATCGCCCTGCAGGGGGGGCTTTCGGGCATCAACGGAGCAGAGTGGGTTAAAGTGCTCTATGGCCTGGTGCTCTCCACCGGCCTGGGTTTCGCCTCGGGGTATGGCATCTGCAAGGCCGTCACCGTGATCTGCCGCCGCATGGACCGGCGCAGGACCGACTCCTTCTTCAAGGCGGGCCAGATTTTCGGCGGGGCGGCCATGTCCTTCATGCACGGAGCTCAGGACGGACAGAAGTTCATGGGCGTTCTGCTGCTGGGCATCGTGCTGGTCAACGGCAGTGGGGAATCAGCCTCAGCGGAACTGCCTGTCTGGATGATGATCCTCTGCTCCATTGTCATGGCCCTGGGTACCTCAGTCGGCGGCAAGAAGATCATCAAATCCGTGGGCATGGATATGGTGCAGCTTGAAAAATATCAGGGGTTCTCGGCGGATATCGCCTCGGCCTTCTGCCTGCTCCTCTCCTCCCTGTTCGGGCTGCCGGTCTCCACCACCCACACCAAAACCACAGCCATCATGGGCGTCGGGGCGGTAAAACGCCTCTCCGCCGTCAATTTCAAGGTGGTCAAAGAGATGGTATGGACCTGGATTCTGACCTTCCCCGGCTGCGGTTTGGTGGGCTATCTGATGGCAAAACTTTTTATGGTTCTGTTTTAACTTTGAGAGGGAGAACAAGCTATGTTTAAAAAAGAAAAGGAAGACCCGTATTTTTCCGCGTTTATCGCCAGCGCCGACAGCGCCTGCAAGGCGGCCAAGCTGCTCCATGACACGCTCACCCACTTTGACACCGGCGTCCTGCCCCAGCGTCTGGAGGAGATACACGCCATCGAGCACAGTGCGGACGACATCAAGCACCACACCATGAGCGCCCTGGCCAAGGAGTTCCTGCCCCCCATCGAGCGGGAGGATATCGTCTCCCTGAGCCAAAACCTCGATGAGGCTATCGACAAAATTGAGGATGTGCTCATCCGCGTATACACCAACAACGCCCAGAACATCCGGCCCGATTCCATTGAATTCGCCTCCCTCATCATCGAGATTTGCGAAGCCATGCAGAAGCTGATGGAGGAGTTCCCCAACTTTAAGAAGTCCAAGACCCTGCGCCAGTTCATCGTGCGCATCAACGAGCTGGAGGGCGAGGGCGACCGGCTCTTCACCAAGGCCATGCGCACCCTGCACACCGAATGCATGGACGATCCCCTGCAGATCATCGCCTGGCGCGAAATCTATGTGTATCTGGAGCGGTGCATGGACACCTGCGAGCATGTGGCCGACCTGGTGGAGGGCGTCGTGCTCAAAAACCTCTAGGGGGCGTTTGAAATGAATGGTCAGAACAGGGCCGACGTGAGAGTCGGGGCTCAGGTCAGGATCGTATTGAAAGCCGACCAGAGAACCGGAAGGCTCACGGAGGGCACGGTGGGAAAACTCCTGACCAAAAGCAGCTTCCACCCCCACGGCATCAAAGTCATGCTCACAGACGGACAGGTAGGCAGGGTTCAGGAGATCCTGGAACCCTGATCCGCACGTCGTATTCAATGAGGAGGTCCCCCGGTTAAAACCGGGGGACCTCCTGTCTGTTTGGGGGCCTCATCCCCCCTTTAGGACACCTTGGAGAGCGCATCGTTGACCGCCTGGATAATACCCCTGCTGGTCAGCGTCGCGCCCGATACCACATCCACCTGTGTGGAGCCCGCAGCTACGATAGCCCCGGGAATCTGCTCGATCGCGGGATCGGAGATTCCCTCCGTCTCGCTGTGGCTGACGAGCTCAATCGCCTGGATCTTTCCGTCCGCATAGGTCACCTTGACCACGAGCTTGCCTCCCAGGCCAACGCCCTCGCCCAGGTATTCGTTCTCCCCCAGCTCAATATCCGTCCCCTTGCCAATATCCGTACCGAACTGTTGAAGATTGGAAGCGACCGCCGTAAAGGTCAAGGGCATCAGTTCCTCCTTGGGTGCCGCGGCGTTGGTTCCGGCAGCCCTGCCAGAGAACATGGTCTCGGCAATATTGCCGCCGCCCGTGTAATAACCGCCATAACAGCTCCCCAGCTCGCCCGCACTATAGAGATGGGGAATGGGATCGCCGTTGGGGTCGAGAACTTCAGAGTTGAAATTTCTCTTGGGACCGCCCTGGGTATTGACCATGGCGGGCTGGAGCTCCATAGCGTAGAAAGGTCCTTGGGCAATGGGGGCCATGGTGGCGGGGTCACGGTCAAACTGGTGGTCATAGCCCTCTGCGCAGTACCCGTTATACCGCTCGACCTGGCTGACAAGGCCGGTGTCGCGGTAGGCCAGGCTAAAGCTGAGGTAGCCGTCCGCATTCTCAAACTCATAGAAGCCTTCGCCCATTCCCAGCTTTTGCTCCAGCTCCTCGATGGTATCCGCTTTGACGGCAAGTCCGCTGGCAATCTCCTCCTCCAGGCCCTCGCTGAAGGACATCCCGCCCGTGAAACCCGACTCCAGGGCGCTCTGGTCAAAGATGGCATACATAGGGTCAGGGGTGATCTGGGAGTAGAAGTTTCCGCTGTAAGCGGAGTGGCCATGCCTGTGCCAGCCGGACTCGGGCATAAAACGGGTTCCATCCTTGCCCACATAGATGCAGGCGCCGTTGTTGGTAATCTGCTGATACATGCTGTTGAAGAAGGCCCGGTCGGAGTCCTCTGTTTTGACGGTAATCCAGGGACCGGAGAGAGCGGCCATATGCCAGATATCGGCCCCCGCCTCCAGGGCCATCTTGATACCGTCTCCGGTGTTATAGGTGGAGCCCAAAGGATACATCCGCTCACGCTGGGTATAGTTCTCTACCATCTCCTCGTTGTTCTCATAACCGCCGCAGGCCAGTACCACGCCGTTCCTGGCCCGGACCGAGAGAGCTTTTCCCTCCCGCTCAATCTGCACGCCCAGGATGGTTCCTGTGACCGGATCCTGAATGAGATGCTGGGCAGGGGACTCGAACCATACGTCGATGTTGTCCGCGCGGGAGACCACGCCCGCCCGTACATTTTCCCAGTAGGCTTTGCCGCTGGCATACCGGTCATCCGCAATAAACGTCATATAGACCTTGTCCTTGCCGGGGAGCTCAGGATACTCGTTGCCCACCACTTTGCGGGAGGGGGCCGGGATGCCCACCGATTCCAGCCAGGCCGGGTTGTCCATGCAGCCCCGGACAATATAGTCAATCCACTTAGGGGTCATGTGGTCAATGCCCTCGCAGGCGGCCGTCATATAGGCGACGCCGTCCTCATAGGTTCCAAAGTTCAAAATAGCCTGGGCACAGTAGCGGGTGTTTCCGCCCTCGTGCCCTTCAGGGGCCTTTTCCGTCAGCAGAACCTTGGCGCCAGCCTCAGATGCAGAGATGGCGCTAACCGCACCCGCACCGCCAAAGCCCACGACCACCACGTCATACTCCGTATCCCAGGCGATGGTGTCCGCATAGGTCAACGCTGAAGGTGTATCCTCCTGCACCTGGGGGACGGCCGTAGCCGCGGTACCGGTTCCGCCCGGCTGATCCGTTTGCACGGGCGCGCAGCCCGTGACCAGGGCGAGCGCCATCAGGAGCACGAGCATCAGTGCCAGTGACTTCTTCATGATTTGTTCCTCCCTGATATTTGTTTGCAAAGCACATTTGCAAGAGAATTTTAACATTGATAGAAGTTTTGCATAATGCTATGATGGAGGAAAATACAGGTGAAATCTTGGGGAATGACACAGTTTTAAAAAAGCATTGTGGAATATCCACAATGCGCAAACCAAATCGCTGTAAAACCCATACGAAAGAGGAGGCCTACCATGGTTACCATGACGCCAAAGATTGCGGAAAGGCTGGTCTCCCTCGTCTTTGAGGGATGCCGCCTCCAGGAGTTCCTTGACACGGTGGAGGATGTCATCATCAATCCCATCTCATTTAGCACCATGAAGGACTCCTATTATGGGCTTCGCTCCAAATCGGCGGTTCCCGCGGACCGGCTGGAGCAATCCCCCCAGCTTCTGGAGCAGCGGGAGCAATATGTGATGGAGCGCATGTCCCAGCTGCGCGACGACCCCATTCTAACGGAGGGAGGTCCGGGGATTCCCAGGGGGCATATTTTGTGCTGGGCCATGGAGAGCGGCGTCTCCTACGGCTTGGTCTGCATTGAGCGGGACAAAATTCCCCTGGAGGCCATTGATTTGGACCTGGTGCGCTTTATCAGCCGGTGCATCGCTCATCTCTGCGCTGTGGAAAAGCAACAAATAAAGACCGTCTCAGGGGATCAAATTCTCGAAATGCTGCTCAGCGGGAAAATCAATTCCCCTGTCGGACTCTCCAGCGCGGCCGGGGATATGGAATTTAAACAGGGCCTGTCCTATACCCTTGTGGCAGCAAAGCTTCCCTCGGGCCGCGCATTTCAGGTGGGGCCCTATATCCGCAGGCATATCCACGAATACCTCCAGAACTGCTGGTGTACATGGAACAACGCCTGCTTCACCGCCCTGATGACCCTGGAGGGCAGGCCCCCGAAAAAAAACGGGAAGCTTGCTGGGCGGCTGAGGGAGCTTGGAGGGACTTTCCAGTGCCCTATCTGCGTGGGGCGGCCCTATGGGAACATCCTTGACACCAAGATAAACTACGAATATCTCCTGGCCCTTCCCTCCTTCCAGGCAGCTACCGCTCCCACCCTGGTGTTCTCCGCCGATTATCCGGAATGCCCCCTGGTATACCGGAGCGGCCTGGACGGCCGCCAGCTCAGGGAGCTGTGCAGCGGCTGGTACCTGGAACTGATACAATACGACCTCCAAAACAGCACCAATCTAACCGGAACTATCCGTACCTATATCACCTGCCATTTCAATGTCTCCCAAACAGCCCAGGCCCTGTTCATCCATCCCAATTCGGTTTTGTACCGTCTCAATAAGGTTGAAGCGCTTTTGGGGGTGGATATCAAGGACGCCGGCGTCCTCCACTCCTTCCTGTTCTCCGACCGGCTGTTCCAGTATACCGGCCTTAATTCATAGCGGCAGGGCGCGCCGGGCGGAACAGCCCATTTTTTTGCTCAACGCTCTATACATCCGCGTTTTTTCGTTATATGATCTCAGGTGGAATATAGGGCGCTTCTATCATGCACCCAGCCAGAAAGGGGATCAGATGGGAAATATCATCGAGATCAGCCGCCTGTGCAAGAGCTTCGGCGAGGTGAGGGCGGTCGCGGATCTGAGCTTCCGGGTAAAGGAGGGGGAACTGTTTGCCTTCCTGGGCGTCAACGGGGCCGGGAAGAGCACCACCATCTCCATCCTGTGCGGCCAGCTGCAGAAGGACTCCGGTTCCGTCGTAATAGACGGGACCTCCCTTGACCGGGACCCCGGCAGGATCAAGCGGGAGCTGGGCGTGGTGTTTCAGGATTCAGTGCTGGACAGGGCCCTGTCCGTCCAGGACAATCTCATGAGCCGGGCGGCGCTGTACGGCATCATGGGAAAGGCGTTCAAAAGCAGGCTGGGGGAGCTCTCCCGCCTTCTGGAGTTTGAGGACCTGCTCAGGCGCACGGTCGGAAAGCTGTCCGGTGGCCAGCGGCGGCGCATAGACATCGCAAGGGCGCTGCTGCACCGGCCCAGGATTCTCATCCTCGACGAACCCACCACCGGCCTGGATCCACAGACCCGCAGGGCGGTCTGGAACGTGGTGGCCAAGCTGCGCGGCGAGGAGCACATGACCGTGTTCCTCACCACCCATTACATGGAGGAGGCGGCGGACGCCGACTATGTAGTGATCCTGGACAGCGGCAGGATCGCGGCGGAGGGCACGCCCCTTTCTCTCAAAAACGCCTATACCGGCGACTTCATCACCCTCTACGGGGTTGCAGAGGAACAGGTAAAACTGCTGGGCGCGCCCTATACCGCCCTTCGGGACGCCTACCGCGTTGAAGTACCGGACACGGCGGCGGCCACCGCCCTCATCCTCTCCCATCCGGACATTTTTGTGGACTACGAGATCACCAAGGGCAAGATGGACGACGTGTTCCTTGCCGCGACCGGCAAAAACCTGACGGGGGGTGCGGAAAAATGAGTGCATTGGGACATATGATCCGGCGCAACACCAAGCTGTTTTTCAAAGATAAGGGGATGTTTTTCACCTCCCTGATCACTCCGCTGATCCTGCTCCTGCTCTTTATAACCTTCCTGGGCAACGTCTACCGGGACAGCTTCCAGGCCTTCATCCCGGCGGGGCTGACAGTCCCCGAGAGCCTGTCCGAGGGCTTCGTGGGGGGCTGGCTGTTCTCCTCCCTGCTGGCGGTCTGCTGCGTCACTGTGGCCTTCTGCTCCAACCTGCTCATGGTGCAGGACAAGGTGACGGGAGCAAGGGGCGACCTGACCATCGCGCCCGTCAAAAAATCGGTCCTGGCTATGGCCTATTATCTGTCCACCGCCCTGACCACCCTGATTATCTGCGCCGTCGCCCTTGCCGCCTGCTTCCTCTATCTATGGGGCACGGGCTGGTATCTCTCCCCTGCCGACGTACTGCTAACCTGCCTGGACGTGTTCCTCCTGGTCATGTTCGGCACGGCGCTCTCCTCGGTTGTAAATTTCTTTTTGTCCACACAGGGGCAGATCTCTGCGGTCGGAACCATCGTCAGCGCCTGTTATGGATTCCTCTGCGGGGCCTATATGCCAATCTCCCAGTTCTCCGGCGGAATCCAGAACTTCATCTCCCTCCTGCCCGGAACCTACGGGACCTCCCTGCTGCACAACCACCTGATGCGGGGCGTGCTCCAGGAGCTGGAGGCGGGCTATCTCCCGGCGGAGATGGTGGAGGGGCTCCGGGACGGCTTTGACAACAACCTGTATTTCTTCGGCAGCAGGGTGGAGACCGGAACCATGTACCTCATCCTCGGCGGGAGCGTCGTCCTCCTGGTGGCCGCGTACGTGCTGCTGAATATGGCCGGCAGAAGAAAGAGGAATCGGGCCTGATTTGAGAGAGGAGCATAAATCCATGAAAAATCACAGCAGATACCAGACAGCGAGAAAGCTGTTGATCTTCTGGTGCCTGTTCATCGGCGTTGGCGCTGTGGCCGGCGCCGCCGGGATGCTCATCAAACCGGATGGGAGCGCCATGGGGATGCAGGCCCTTCTCCCCTATTTCCAGGTGCTCCCCCTGGCAGAATACCTTTACCAGGACTACGTATTCCCCGGGATCGCACTGCTCCTCGTCAACGGGATTCCCAACCTGGCTGCGGCGGCCCTGCTTCTGCGCGGAAAGAAGTCGGGCATTCTCTGGGGCGGCGTCTTCGGGGTCACGCTCATGCTGTGGATCTGCATCCAGTTTGTGATCTTCCCGTTCAACCTCATGTCCACCCTGTACTTCATTTTCGGCCTGCTCCAGGCGCTCACCGGCTAGGCGGCATGGGTGTTTTACCGGCAGGAGCGTTTTCAGGCGCTCCCCCAGGAATGCCCGAACGCCGGGACAGATCCCTCCCGCCTGGTGGTCTATTTCTCCCGCATGGGGTACACAAAAAGAGCGGCCCTGGAGGAGGCGAACCGCTCCGGA
>JAHZEH010000064.1:776-8651 GCA_019421925.1 Clostridia bacterium | reverse complement strand
CGGCGTGAAAATCGGCGGCAAAAAGCTGACCATCATCGCAGGCCCCTGTTCGGTTGAGACCACCGCGCAGATCACGGAGGTCGCAAAAGACGTCAAGGAGTCGGGCGCTTCCATCCTGCGGGGCGGCGCATACAAGCCCCGTACCTCCCCGTACGCCTTCCAGGGCCTGGAGAAGACGGGCATTGAGCTGCTCCGCGAGGCCAGCATGGCCACCGGCCTGCCCATCGTCACGGAGATCACCAATCCCCGTCATCTGGAGATGTTTGAGATGTGCGTGGACATGATCCAGATCGGCGCCCGCAATATGCAGAATTTTGAGCTGCTCAAGGAAGTCGGCGCAACCAACAAGCCCGTGCTCCTCAAGAGGGGCCTTTCCAGCACCATCGAGGAGTGGCTTATGAGCGCCGAATACATCATGTCGAGGGGCAACCACAACGTAGTCCTCTGCGAGCGCGGCATCCGTACCTTCGAGAACTACACCCGCAACACCCTGGACCTCTCCGCTGTCGTGGCCGTCAAGAAGCTCTCCCATCTGCCCGTTGTTGTCGACCCCTCCCATGCCACCGGCAAGAGCTGGATGGTGGAGAGGCTGGCCCTGGCCGCCATCGCCGCAGGCGCGGACGGCGTCATGGTGGAGGTGCACAACAATCCGGCCTGCGCACTGTGCGACGGCCCCCAGTCCCTGACCCCCGCCCAGTTCGAAGCCTTCATGCAGAAGGCGGCAGTGATCGCCCCTGTGGTCGGCCGCGAGATTTAAGGAGTATAGTTTGATGGATTTTAACATCGCAATCATAGGTCTGGGGCTGATGGGCGGCTCCATGGCGCTGGCCCTGCGGGGTTTCCGGGAGGGCCGGATCATGGGCTTCGCCCGGCGGGAGGAGACCGTGGCCTCGGCTCTGTCGCGGGAGATGATCGACGAGGGGTACGTGCTGGACGACCGCCACGCCCGCGCCGCTCTCGCCCGGGCCGACCTGGCCATTGTCTGCCTCTTCCCGGAGGCGGCGAGGGATTTTCTGGGCCGCTTCGGAGACTGCTTCAAGCGGGGCGCGGTGGTGACGGATGTCACGGGCGTCAAGGAGGGCATGGCCCACTGGGCCCGGGAGGCCCTGCCCGAGGGCGTGGACTTCGTGGGGGGGCACCCCATGGCTGGCCGGGAGCAGAGCGGACTGGACGCCGCCCTGCCCACCCTCTTCCGGGGCTGCAACTACATCCTCATCCCCTCGCCCTGGAACAGCTGCTCCTCCATTGACCTGCTGCGGGAGATGGCGCTGTTTGTGGGGGCGGGCAGGGTGATCCTCACGGATGCGGCCCACCATGACAGGATGATCGCCTATACCAGCCAGATGGCGCATGTGCTGGCCGGAGCCATCGCTCAGATGCCCTGGATGCTGGAGAGCAAGGGCTACGAGGGGGGGAGCTTCCGGGATTTGACCCGGGTGGCTACCCTCAATCCGGACATGTGGAGCGAGCTGTTTGTACAGAATAAGAAGGAGCTCACAGAGGTGCTGGACGCCCTCCTGGGCAACCTGACAAGAATGCGGGACGAGATCGCGGGCGGCGAGAGGGCGGCTCTGAGGGAGGAGCTGTCCCGGGCTACCCGCCGCAAGGAGGAGTGGCTCTCATGCAAAGCCTGAAAGTCAGCGCCAGCAACGGCGCCTATGAGATACGCTTCGGTACGGGGCTGCTCCAGAACGCGGGGAGCCATATGGCCGGGCATGCCGGAAGGAGGGCGGCCATTGTCACCGACTCCACCGTCGGGCCCCTCTATGCGGCCAAGGTGGCCGGTTCCCTCCGGAAGGCGGGGATTGAGCCCAGGGTTTTCGCCGTCCCCAGCGGGGAGAACAGCAAGTGCATGGACTGCCTGAATTTCCTGTACTCCGCTTTCTGCGACATGGGCTTGACCCGCACGGACTGCATCGTCGCTCTGGGGGGCGGCGTGGTGGGGGATTTGACGGGCTTTGCCGCCGCAACCTTTCTGAGGGGCGTGGGGCTTGTCCAGATGCCCACCACACTGCTGGCCCAGGTGGACAGCTCGGTGGGGGGCAAGGTGGCCGTCAATCTGCCCGAGGGCAAGAATCTGGTGGGCGCCTTTTATCAGCCCGAGCTGGTGCTGTGCGACAGCGGGACCCTCTCCACCCTCCCCGAGCGGGAGCGGCTGGCGGGCTTGGCTGAGGTGGTCAAGTACGGGGCCATCCGCAGGCCGTCCATCTTTGGGGAGCTCAACCCCATCCATTATGAGAACATCGCCTATGAGTGCTGTGCGGTCAAGGGGAGCTATGTGGAACAGGACCCCTTTGATAAGGGAGCCCGCATGGAGCTGAATTTCGGCCACACCCTGGGCCACGCCATCGAGAAGACGGCGGGCTACGGCGTGTACCTCCACGGCGAGGGGGTGGCCATGGGTATGACTGCCGCCTGCCGCTGGGGGGAGGCGCTGGGGATCACGCCGGCCGGCACGGAGAAGGAGCTTGAGGGAATCATGGCCCGGCTGGGCCTGCCCACCCGGACGCCCGGGGATCTGGAGGCCGGTGAACTGTTTGCCGCCATGGCGGGGGACAAAAAGCGGGCGGGGGGCAAAATCCGCCTGGTGCTGCTGCGCTCCCTGGGGGACGCCTGCGTGCACACCATGGAGCTGCGGGATTTTGAGGAACTTTTCAGGAGGTGCCTATGAGCCTGATGCGTATCAATCCCCGGCCCCTGTCGGGCAGGATTGCCATACAGCCCTCCAAGAGCGCCGGGCACCGCATGGCCATCTGCGCCGCACTGGCGGGCCACGGCTCCCAGGTCTATAACCTGGGCAGAAGCGACGATATCCATGCCACGCTGGGGGCCCTGCGGGCTCTGGGCTTCTCCGGGCTGGAGGAGGGCGAGTGCGTCCTCACGGCCGCTGGGGGGCGGGAGCGCCAGGACAGCCGCACCGTGGAGTGCGGAGAATCGGGCAGCACCCTGCGGTTCCTGATCCCGCTTGCGCTGGACGGCGTGGAGAGCTATTTCACCGGGAGGGGGCGGCTTATGGAGCGGCCCCTTGGCCCATATGAGGCCATCTGCCGGAAGATGGGCATGGAGTGGAGCCTCAAAGGGGGTGTGCTCCGGGTTCAGGGGGAACTGCCCGGCGGCGTTTTTGCCCTGCCGGGGAATGTGTCCTCCCAGTTTGTCTCGGGGCTGCTCTTCGCTCTGCCCCTGCGGAACGGGGACTCCCGAATCGTCCTTACGTCCCCCCTTCAGTCCCGGGGATATGTGGACCTCACGCTGGCAGCCATGGAGGCCTTCGGCGTTCACGCCTGCTGGGAGGGGGAGGACGCGCTTCTCGTGCCCGGCGGACAGCGGTATTCCCCCGCTCAGGTGGTAGTGGAGGGGGATTATTCCCATGCCGCCTTCTTTGCTGTGGCGGGGCTGCTGGGGGGCGGGACCGAGTGCGGCCCCCTCAAGGGGGACAGCCGTCAGGGGGACCGGGCCGTCATTGAGATACTGCGGGCCATGGGGGGCGGCGTGGAGTGGCAGGACGGCAGTGTTCTGGCTCAACGCAGCGATCTTCACGGGGTCGAATCCATCCACGCAGAGCAGATCCCCGATCTGGTGCCCATCCTGGCGGTGGCCGCCTGCGCCGCCCGGGGCAGAACCCATATCACCGGCGCGGCCCGGCTTCGGGCCAAGGAGAGCGACCGGCTGGCCGTTCTGGCGCAGGAATTGTCGGCCCTGGGGGCGAATATCACCGAAGAACCGGACGGGCTGATAATCGAGGGCAGCGGCTCCCTGAGAGGGGGGCGGTGCGACGCCCACAACGACCACCGCATCGCCATGTCTCTGGCCGTCGCATCCTCCCTCTGCAGGGAGGAAGTGCTGCTCGCCGATTTCACCTGCGTCAAAAAGAGCGCCCCCGATTTCTGGCAGGAGTTCGCCGCCCTGGGCGGGGAGGCCGAAATTCTGGAGGGTGGGGAAACCAACTAGGAGGGATACCGTATGGGAGCCAATTGGGGCAAAAATATCCGCCTGAGCATTTTCGGCGAATCCCACGGCCCGGCCATCGGCATGGTTTTGGACGAGGAGGCCATCGCCCGGGAGATGGAGCGCCGGGCGCCCGGGCGCAACAAAATGTCCACCCAGCGCAGGGAGGGGGACAAGGTGCGCATCCTCTCGGGATTTTATCAGGGCAAGACCACCGGAGGCCCCCTGTGCGGGGTCATCGAGAACACCAACCAGAGGTCTGGGGCCTACGGGGCTTTGGAGCAGCTTCCCCGGCCCGGCCACGCCGACTACGCCGGGGCAGTCCGCTTCTCGGGCTGCAACGACCCGAGGGGGGGAGGGCACTTCTCCGGCAGGCTGACCGCGCCTCTGGTTTTTGCCGGCGCCATTGCCAAACAGTGGCTGTCCGGCCAGGGTGTGGAGACCGGCGGCCATGTGCTCTCGGCCGGCGGCCTGTGGGACGACGCTTTTGACCCCTGCGCCACCGGAAAGGAGACCCTTGCGAAGCTCCGGGAGATGGAGCTGCCCGTGCTCCGGGCGGAGGCGGGGAAGGACATGCGTGAATCCATTGAGAAGGCCCGGCTGGAGGGGGACTCTGTCGGGGGCCGGGTGGAGCTGATAGCCCTGGGACTGCCTGTGGGCTGGGGCTCCCCCTTCTTCGACTCGGTGGAGAGCGTGGCGTCCTCCCTTTTCTTCTCCGTCCCGGCGGTGAAGGGGGTGGAGTTTGGAGCGGGTTTTGGATTCTGCGATCTGCGGGGCTCCCAGGCCAATGACCCCTTCCGCATGGCGGACGGGCGGGTGGTGACGGCCACCAACCACAATGGCGGCATCAACGGCGGCATCACCAACGGTATGCCCGTTATGGCTCGGGTGGCGGTCAAACCCACGCCCTCCATCGCCAAGGAACAGGATACGGTCAATCTCCTGACCAGACAGAACGCGGCGCTGTCCATCACCGGCAGGCACGACCCCTGCATTGTGCAGCGTGCGCTGCCCGTATTGGAGAGCGCCCTGGCGCTCGCCCTCATGGAGTGCGCCCCCCAGGTGAGAAAATATGGATGAGGTGAAACTCGAGCTGGAGAAGATGAGCCTGGAGGAGCTCCGGGAGCATATCGACGATATAGACAAGATGATGCTTGTCCTTTTTGAGGCGCGCATGGCCGCCATCCGTGCCGTGGGAGCCTATAAGATCAGCCATAACTTGCCCGTGCTTGTGCCCGAGCGGGAGAGGGCCCTTCTGGAGGACAAGACGGCCCGGCTGAAGGACAGGAGCCTGGAGCCCTATGCGCTGGCCTTTTTCCAGGAGCTGATGGCCCTTTCGAGGGCGGAGCAGGAACGGATGAAGGAGGAGACCCATGATTGACAAACTGCCGGGCAACAACCTGTATCTCACGGGGATGATGGGCAGCGGCAAGACCAGCATCGGTAAGGTGCTCGCCCTTTATACGGGACTGAAATTTGTGGACGTAGACGACCTCATTGCGGAGGAAGCGGGCATGACCATCCCCCAGATCTTCGAGAGGGAGGGGGAGGAGGGGTTCCGGGCGCGGGAGAGGGCCGCCCTGGAGAAAACCGCCCAAACGCCCAACCTTATCGTCGCCACAGGCGGGGGCGCCATCCTCCGGGAGGAGAATGTGGACATCATGCACAGAGCGGGCCTCATTCTCTTCATCGACCGGCCCGTGGAGCACATCCTGGAGGATATCGACTTCTCCGGCCGCCCCATGCTCAGGGAGGGGGCGGAGAGCGTCCGCAGGATTCACGAGGCCCGCTATCCCCTGTACCGCCAGCGGTGTGACGTGATCCTGGACAACCGGTACGAGGATGAGGACGACGCGGCTCAGATGGTGCTGCGCCTTTTCCAGACGGACAAGATGTGAGGGGGCTACGAATGGAATACAGCTTTGTGAAAAACGGGAAACAGCCCCTCTGCGTCATCGGCGACCCGGTGGCGCACTCCCTCTCCCCGGCCATCTATAACCCTCTGATTGAGAAGTATGGCTTGAACGCCCAGTATGGCGTTATGCGGGTCCCCCGGGGGGACCTGCCCCGCTTTCTGGAGGAGGCTGCCGCCCAGGGGGTGGCGGGCTTCAACGCCACCATGCCCCATAAGAGGGACCTTCTCGCCCTGGTGGAGGAACTGGGACCCTCGGCCCAGCTCCACGGGTCGGTCAATACGGTGGTGCGCAGGGGGGGGCGATGGATTGGCCACTCCACCGACGGGGAGGGCTTCACCCTCTCTCTGCGGCGGCACGGGCTGGAGCCCTCGGGCCTTCGGGCCGTCCTGATGGGCGCGGGCGGAGCGGCGGGGGCCATCGCCCTGCAGCTGGCCCAGGAGGGTGTGGGATCTCTCGCCATTCTGAACCGCAGTGTGGAGAAGGCGGAGAACCTGGCCGGCAGGGTACGGGAGAAAACCGGCCTTTTTGCCCGGTTTGCTTCCATGGAGGCAGAGGAACTGGCAAGGGAGGCCCGGGGGGCCGATCTGCTCATCAACGCCACTCCTCTGGGTATGGCGGGCTGCGGGGGGGATTTTCCCTCCTTTGATTTCCTGGAGGACTGCCATTGCGCGGTGTGCGACTGCATCTATCACCCCATGGAGACCGCCCTGCTGCGGGCGGCCAAGGAGAGGGGCCTTCAGGCTGTCGGGGGCATCGGCATGCTCATTGGGCAGGGGCTGGCCGCTTTCCGGCTGTATTTCGGCATCGAACCCACCGGGGAGGACAGCGCCCTGGTCATCCGCTCGCTGCGGGAGGCGGGACATCTCAAGGAGGATACGCTATGAAACGCATCATGGTCATCCACGGGCCCAACATCAATATGCTGGGCATCCGCGAGCCCCAGACCTATGGGAGGACGGGCATGGAGGAGATCAACGGGATGCTCCGCCGGGAGGCGGAGGCGCTTGGGGGGATGGAATTGGAGTTTTTCCAGTCCAACAGCGAGGGCGCGCTCATCGACGCCGTCCAGAGCTGCTATGGGAAAAAGGAGGGCATCATCATCAACCCCGCCGGATACACCCATACCAGCGTGGCGCTGCGCGACGCCATCGCCGCCGTGGACATCCCCACGGTAGAGGTACACATCTCCAACGTCCATAAGCGGGAGGAATTCCGCCGCAAGTCCCTGACAGCCCCGGTCTGTACCGGACAAATCTGTGGGTTGGGGGTCACCGGCTATATTTTGGCGCTGCGCTATCTGGCGCAGGCATAATGCAGGAATTATTGGGAGTTTGCGGATTTTGTAATATTTAGTATTTCTAGGTATTTTAAATTATAATTCCTAGCTTTCAGAGATTGGAAATCCAAATTCTGTCCGAATTAAAAAATCCAGTCCACGGGAAAACTAATCCTTGACAGGGGCCGGATTTTTCCGTAGAATACAGCCATAAACAAACCGGCGATTGAGAAGAGTAGGCAGGATACGGAACTTACAGAGAGCCGCGGCTGGTGGAAAGCGGCAGGGAAGTTCTTGCTGAATGGACTCATGAGGGCAGGTGAAAAGGCGCGCCGAAAGCGGGGGGAAACCCGCCGCAGGCAGGAGGCGCTGAGTAATGCCTGACGGGAGCTTCACCCGTTATCAAGGAAGGGCCTGTTATTGCAGGCTGAACGAGTGGGCGCTTTTGCGCCAAACCGGGTGGTACCGCAGATTGCTTGACAGCTTCTGTCCCAGTAAATTGGGATAGGAGCTTTTTTTATTTTCTTATTTAGCCCCGCCCTTGTCTGCTGAGGGAAATGATCAGAATTTGAAAGGAGAAACCATCATGACAAAGAAAGTTCCGCACCGCTTGTACCTCGCTGAGGACCAGATGCCGACGCAGTGGTACAATCTGCGCGCCGATATGAAGGAACAGCCCGACCCCATGATTAACCCCGCCACCATGCAGCCCGCCGGGGAGTCCGACCTGTATCCCGT
>JAHZEH010000064.1:0-766 GCA_019421925.1 Clostridia bacterium | reverse complement strand
CCAGGAGATGGACGGGACGACACGCTATGTGGATATTCCCGGCGGCGTGATGGACATGTACAGGATTTACCGGCCCTCCCCCCTCATCCGCGCCTATAACCTGGAGAAGGCCCTCGGCACCCCCGCCAAGATCTATTATAAGTTCGAGGGCAACAACACCTCGGGCAGCCACAAGCTTAACTCCGCCATTGCGCAGGCCTACTATGCCAAGGAGCAGGGCCTGAAGGGGCTGACCACTGAGACGGGCGCGGGCCAGTGGGGCACCGCCCTGGCTGAGGCCTGCGCCTACTATGACCTGCCCCTGACGGTGTATATGGTCAAGGTCTCCTATGAACAGAAACCCTACCGTAAGGCGATCATCCAGACCTTCGGCGCGGACATCATCGCCAGCCCCAGCGATACTACCAATGCAGGCCGGGCCATTCTGGCCGGGGACCCCACGACCGGCGGCAGTCTGGGCTGCGCCATCTCCGAGGCTGTGGAGAAGGCGGTTACTACCGAGGGTTACCGCTATGTGCTGGGATCGGTTCTCAACCAGGTCCTGCTCCACCAGTCCATCATTGGCCTGGAGACCAAGGCGGCCATGGACATCCTGGAGGAGTACCCCGACGTTATCATCGGCTGCGCGGGCGGCGGCTCCAACCTGGGCGGCCTCATCGCCCCCTATATGCAGGATAAGCTGCTGGGCAGGGCCAACCCCCGCATCGTTGCCGTGGAACCCGCCTCCTGTCCCTCACTGACCCGCGGACGCTATGCCTACGATTTC
>JAHZEH010000063.1:3199-8666 GCA_019421925.1 Clostridia bacterium | reverse complement strand
GGTAAACAGCCGTGCGACTGTCGCCGTGTTTTCGCGGCGGAGCGCGATCTGACGCAATAGGGCAGCGCCATATTTTGGCGTTCTGCGCCGGAAAATACTCCGGAGTTATTGTGGGGCAGATGCGCAGGCAGACTGTCCCCTTTTTGATGCATAAGGTTTCCCAGATTTCACTATATTTTAGGAGGTAACTTCCCATGAACCAGTACAAAATCGCCATAGTCGGCGCAACCGGGATGGTTGGCCGCAAGTTCCTTCAGGTGCTGGAGGAGCGCAAACCCGCGGGCTGCGAATCTACCCTGTTCGCCTCCGCCCGCAGCGCCGGTACCGAGATCACCTTCATGGGCAGACCCCATGTGGTGGAGGAGCTGACCGAGACCTGCTTTGATGGCCGCGGCTTTGACATCGCCCTCTTCTCCGCGGGCGGCTCCACCAGCCTGAAATTCGCCCCCTGCGCCGCCAAGGCGGGCTGCGTCGTCATCGACAACTCCTCCGCATGGCGCATGGAGAAGGATATCCCCCTGGTGGTGCCCGAGGTGAATCCCGGCGACATCAAACTCTACAAGAACCGCAACATCATCGCCAACCCCAACTGCTCCACCATCCAGGCTGTGGTGACCCTCAAGCCTCTGCACGACGCCTACCACATCAGGCGCATCGTGTATTCGACCTATCAGGCAGTCTCGGGCGCGGGCGTGGCCGGTTATAGCGACCTGAAAAACGGCCTGGCCGGCGAGGCCCCCAAGAAGTTCCCCTATCCCATCGCGGGCAATTGCCTCCCCCACATCGACGACTTCCTCCCCACGGGCTACACCAAGGAGGAGATGAAGATGGTCAACGAGACCCACAAGATCATCGGCGACGACAGCATCCGCGTCACCGCCACCACCGTACGCGTGCCCGTCTATCACGGCCACAGCGAGTCCATCAACGTGGAGTTTGACAACGCCTTCGAGCTGGACGATCTGCGCGCCCGTCTGGCCGCCGCCCCGGGCATCGTTGTGGTCGATGATCCCGCCTCCCTCCGCTATCCCATGCCCATTGAGGCCGAGGATACCGACGAGGTCTATGTGGGCCGCATCCGCCGCGACTTCTCCGTCGAGAGCGGCGTCAACCTCTGGGTGGTTGCCGATAACATCCGCAAGGGCGCGGCAACCAACACCGTCCAGATTGCCCAGGAGCTGATGCGCCAGTGGGAGTCGGGCGAGATTGAGCGCTGAGGGCTCAGTTCCCCTGTCATAACGAACCGACCCGCATTGAAATATGCAGAAAGGTGTGCAACATGAGCGTTTTTAAAGGTTCCGGCGTCGCTATTATTACCCCCTTTGATGAAAACGGCGTCAACTTCGAAGTATTCGGCCAGTTGATCGATTTCCAGATTGAAAACGGCACGGACGCCATCCATGACGGAGTCTGAGAAGCAGAGCACCATCCGTTTTGCGGTGGAACGGGTCGCGGGCCGCGTCCCGGTGATCGCCGGCTCGGGCGGCAACAACACCGCCAAGGCCATCGCCGACTCCAAGAAAGCCCAGGAGCTGGGCGCGGACGCCCTTCTCATCGTCACCCCTTATTACAACAAGTGCACCCAGGGCGGGCTCTATGCCCACTTCGCCGCCATCGACGCGGCCGTGGACCTGCCCATCATCGTCTACAATGTTCCCGGCCGCACAGGCGTCAATATCCAGCCCGCCACTATGAAAAAGCTCGCTACCCTCCCCCATGTCGTGGGCCTCAAGGAGGCGAGCGGCAACATCGAGCAGATCACTGAGATCGCCCGCCTCTGCCCCGGTCTGGACCTCTACTCCGGCAACGACGACCATGTGGTCCCGCTGCTCTCCCTGGGCGGCATCGGCGTCATCTCCGTGACGGCCAACGTCTGCCCCCGTGAGGTGCACGACATGGTCATGGCCTTCCTCGACGGAGACCTGGCCCGCAGCCGCGCCCTCCAGTTCAAACTCAATCCCCTTTCCAAGAACCTCTTCACCGAGGTCAACCCCATCCCCGTCAAGGCTGCCGTCGGCCTGCTGGGCTATGACGTGGGGACTCCCCGCCTGCCCCTGACTCCCATGAGCGAGGCCCCCCTGGCCGCCCTCAAGGCAGAAATGGCCGCCCTCGGCCTGATAAAGGAGTAAATGATATGGTGAGATTGATCATCAACGGCGCGGGCGGCACGATGGGCCGCGTCATCACGAACTGCGCCCTGGAGCATCCGGAAACCTATGAGGTCGTCGCCGGCGTCATCAAGTTCCCCGAGGAGGACTACGGCCCCGCTTTCCCGCTCTTCCTCCGCCCGGAGGACTGCACCGTCGATGCCGACGTCATCATTGACTTCTCTGCGCCCGCCGCTCTGCCCGGCTCCATCGCCCTGGCCAAGCGCCTGGGCTGCGGCCTGGTGGTGGGCACTACGGGCCTGGCCCCCGAGCACTACAGCATGATCGACCAGGCAGGAGAGACTATCCCTGTGTTCCTGGCAGCCAACATGTCCCTGGGCGTGAACCTGCAGATGGATCTGATCCGCAGGGCCGCCTCCTTCCTGGGCGATGCCTTTGACATCGAGATTGTCGAGCGCCACCACAACAGGAAGGTCGACGCCCCCAGCGGCACTGCCCTGGCGCTAGCCAAGGCCCTGAGCGAACAGTTCCCCGAGGGCAAGGACTTTGTCTATGACCGCCACAGCGTGCGCCAGCGCCGCAGCAAGCGGGAGATTGGCATCTCCGCCGTGCGCGGCGGCACAGTCGTCGGCGAACACACCGTCATGTTCCTGGGCGAGGATGAGATTCTCGAGGTCACGCACAATGCCTATTCCAAGAAGATCTTCGCGGCGGGCGCACTGCGGGCCGCCCAGTTCATCAACGGCAAGGCCCCCAAGGTATACACCATGAGCGAGATCTTCGCCGACCAGACCGCCGTCACCAATATCGACGTGGTCCGCGGCCAGACTGCCCTCACCCTCTCCCACCTCTCCAGCGCCCTGGACGGCACCGCCCAGATCTTCACCCTCATTGCGGATCAGGGTATCAATATCGACATGATCAGCCAGTCCGCGCCGGTAGCCCACACCATCGACCTCTCCTTTACCCTGCCGGATGAGGATGTGGAGAGGGCCTGCGCCGCCCTGGCACCCCTGGGCGACCTGCGGATGAGCCGCATGAGCGGCCTCTCCAAGCTCTCCATCGAGGGCTTCGGCATGGAGCACAACCCCGGCGTCGCAGCCCGGGTGTTCAGCGCTCTCTCCGACGCCCAGGTGGATGTCAAGCTGGTCACCACGTCGGAGACAAAAATTTCCGTGTGTATTCCGGAGGAGCAGATTGAACTCGCCCGGGAGGCCGTAGCGATGGCCTTCTAAATCCGACCCTTTTTTCAGAGGCCGGCGCCCATTGGTGCCGGCCTCTGCTGCTTGATGCAACTCTTTGGGCCTCCGCATCGTCTATTAAAGAAGATACCCCATTTCGCCAAAATAGCTTGCTTTTCGCAGGCCCGTGCAATAGAATAGTTGCACAAATATCACCGGCGCGGTTTCCCGCGCCGTCCAGCAAAGGAAAGGCCATATGAGTACCGCAAAGAAAGTTCTGTTCGGCGTATTGCTCGCTATCCTTGTCGTGGCTCTCGCCGTGGTGATCTACCTCACCGTCATGCTCAACCGTATCAACTATGTCTCGGACGAGGAGGCCGCCGCCCGCGTGGCCCAGCAGCAGCTTGATGCACAGAACGCCACCCCCAAACCGGAGGGTGCGCAGGAAGAGGAGGAGCCCGACTTGGAGTCGGAGCTCAACCTGGCCGACGAGGTGGAGCAGACCCAGCTCACTCCCGAGGAGGAGGAGAAGCTCAGGCAGGCGGAGCAGCAAGCCAACGTCACCAACATTCTGCTCATCGGCGTGGACCGCCGGGGCACCAACGGCTACAGCCGCTCAGACACCATGCTCATCGCCACGGTGGACCGCAACAACAACCTGCTCAAACTGACCTCCCTGATGCGCGACATGTACGTGCCAATCCCGGGCAACGGGGAAAACCGCATCAACAGCGCCAACGCCAAGGGCGGTCCTCTCCTCCTGATGCAGACCATCAATGAGAACTTCTCCCTCAACATCACCAACTATGTCATGGTGGACTTCTCCATGTTCGAGAAGATCATAGACAAACTGGGCGGCGTGACGATTGAAATGTCCGCCGGGGAGGTCTCTGAGGCCAATGACTGCATCGCCGGACTGAATTTGCAGCGGGGCAAAAGCCGCACCGACGGCCTCATCAAAAAGAAGTCCGGCTCCATCAAACTGACGGGCAAACAGGCTCTGGGCTACTCCCGCATCCGCCACTTCGGCAACGGGGACTATGCCCGAACCAGCCGCCAGTTCAAGGTTCTCAAGGAGATCTACACCGAGTTCATGAAGGCCGACGTCATCCAGATGCACAACGTCGCCTACGACCTTCTGCCCCTCATTGAGACAAACATCACCTCGGATGACATCCTCAGCCTGATGGTCTCAGTCGTTGGCATGGGCGTCGACCCGGACAATCTGCTCCATTTCCGCATCCCGGCGGACGGCATGTACCAGTCCCGAACAGTGAAGGGCATGAGCGTTTTGCTTCCCGATATACCTAAAAACACCGTGGCCCTGCACGATTTCCTTTACAGTGCCACGGTACAGCCCGAGATGACCGGCACCAACACCGGCGCCGGTACCTATCATCCCAAGCCCTACTACGATGAGAACGGCAACTATATCGATCCCAGCGCCACCCCCTCGCCCTCCCCCTCCCCTGACCCCGAGGAGGAGCTGATCCCCGAGGAGACGCCCCTGCCGGAGGAGAGCGGCGAACCGGAGATTATCCTCCCCGGCGGCGAAGAGGACGAGGAGGACGATATCATCATCGGAGAGGACGAGAAGGATGACGGCTCCGATATTACGCGGATCACAGTCGGATAACCCCAAAGAGCATGAAGGAGGCGCGTTCTCATCCGCGCCTCCTTTTCCGTGCCGCCCCTCCCCGACTTTTCCAAAAGAATCCAGGCCCCCTTCCCATGACGCAGTCCTCCCTCCGGCTTTTGGGAAGACGGCTGCCCGAGTCCCGGGCCTGCTGAAGCTCACCCGGTTGTCCGGCATGTCCGCCGCCTATCCCCTCCACGCCGGCCCTGGTCACGGCCAGGATCTCCGCCGTGATGCCGGCTGAGGCCAACCCGAAACAGAATCCATCTGCCGCATCGCCTGCCCGGTCTCCAGCTCCCCACCGTTTTCTGTGAATCATGGCTCCCCCCTGCCGGTTCGGTGTCTGCGGGAGTCCTCCTTCAGCTGAAAGCATTCCAGGGCATCCCGCCGTCCGCGCCGCAGCTCCCCCTGCTGCAATAGAAAAAAGAGAAAAAGGCGCACCGTCTCGAAGCGGTGCGCCTTTTCACTTATCCTTTTCTTATGCCTCCTCTTTCATCCTGCGGCGAAGCATCGCAAGCGCTGTGCCAAGCAGCCCCAGGCCC
>JAHZEH010000063.1:327-3189 GCA_019421925.1 Clostridia bacterium | reverse complement strand
GAACGCCGCAGCTCCCATCCCCCGTCTTAGACACAGCGGAATTCTCCGGCCCGGCCAGAGGGATTTCCTCCTCCTCGAACTCCTGCATTTCCCCCTGCCCATCCATCTCAGGCTGGGCCATCGGAACCTCCTCCTCTTCAATCTGTTCAGGTTTCTCATCGTCCACCTTTACAGGCGGTTGGGGATCGGTGGGCGCGGGCGTGGGAGCGGGGTCCTTCTCCGGCTGGTTATTCTCGTCCACATGGAGATAATAGTTGTCGGACAATCCGTCGCCCACTGTGTAGAGGAAGGTGTTTCCGCCGGCGATAGGATCCACGCTGCCGTTCTCGCAGCGCTCGTCTTTCTGAATATTGTAGACGGCATATTTCCCGGCCAGGGCGCCGTTGGCGATATAAACAAAGTACACGCCGGCCTCATCCACAGTCAGGGCAAAGGAGCGGCAGTTCTCCGGCAGGGTGAGGGTATCCACCTGGCCCTTGCCCTCCATGAGGATGACCAGTTCCGTCACCTGTCCGGCAGTGAGAACCCCCTGCATGAAGGTGCCCTGGAGCACATGGTCGGCCACGCCCTCCTGAACAATGCCGCCCTTCTCCGTATCAATGGCAAAACGGGTGCCGTCCGAGAAGGCGCGCACTGCTGTGCCCTTCTCAATGGCAATCTCCGCCGACTGGGAGTTGGCCGTCACATTGGGTTTATGGAGGGTCACGTCCGCGCCGTTTCCAATGCCGGCCGCACCCGCAGCTCCCACAGCCGTCACCTGGGCATTGCCCTTGATCTCAATGGAGCCGCCGCTGCCGCCCCGGGCAACTTTCTTGACCTCTCCCTCAGCGCCGCCGCCAATGCCTGCGCCACCCGTCTGAGTGCCGTTGCTGTTGGTCTTGGTTCCGCCCTGGGCCAGATCAATCTTGGCGTTGTCCCGGATGACGATACTGCTGACGTCGCCGGAGTAGCCGCTGCCGATGCCCGCGCCCCGGGCCTCGCCCTGCGCCAGAATGATATGGGCATTGTCTTTGATAACGATATTCCCGCTGTCGGCATACTGGCCGCCGCCAATCCCCGCCGCCTCACCATTGCCGTGGGCCTTATCTATGACGGCATTGCCGCCGATGATGATGTTGCCGCCGTTGTAATCCTCCGCAGCGCCCACGTCGGCGGTCTCGTTCAATTCCCCGTTGGAGGAGCCCCGGCCGCTGCCAATGCCCGCGCCGCCGTTGCCCTCGACCAGGATGATGTGGGCGTTCCCGTCGATGGTGATGTTGCCGCCGTTCTTGTGATTGCCGCCGCCGATGCCCGCAGAGCCCTCGCCGCCGATGCCCGTAATCTCACCGCCGCTGATATGGATATTGCCGTCGTTCTCGAAGAACTCGTCCCCGCCTTTGCCGCCACCGTTGCCGCTGCCGATCCCGGCCCCGCCGCCATTGGCAGTTACCGTACCCCCAGTGATGTGGATATTGCCCGCATTCGCCGTGCTGCCGCCGCCGATACCGGCCCCACCGCCGCCGCCATTGGCCGTGACGCTTCCACCCTCAATGGTAATATCTCCGCTGTCTTGGCCGGCTCCGCCGCCGATGCCTGCGCCGTTCTGGCCGCCTGTCGCCGTCAGGGAGTCCCCTTCTCCGCCTGTAATGGTAACGGAGGCCCCATCCTCAACCTCCATGCCCGCGGCCCCTTTGCCGCCCGCCAGGCTGTTTTCCCCCGAAAGCTCTACATTGGCGCTGCCCTGGACATCCATGGCCGCGGCATTCTCCGCCGCGATATTCACGTTGTCCAGCACAATCTGGCCGTCCGTGACAGAGGAGTCCACCGTGATAGTGTTATCCGTCGCCACCGTGCTGTTGCTCTGGGTGATGGTAATGGTCTCGTTATCCACTACCGGGCCGTTCGTACCCTGCTGCACCATGGTGTTTGTCTCATCCCGGGAGACGACGATATCGCCATGGTCAATATAATAGGTCCCCGCAAACGCGCTCATGGCCATCAATGCACTAAGAGCGGCGGCGCTGAGGCAGGCAAATGCCCGGCGTGATTTGCGGTTCCTGAAAATCTTCTGTATGGATTGAGTCCCCTTTCCTTCGTTGAGACCCAGTATAATCCTATTCGGTAACAGCATGGTCACACCAAACAAAATCATCCTCACTTTTTCGCATTATTTGTAACCCCACGCCCCCCCACAAAAAAGGACAGGATTATTATCCATCCTGTCCCCACGTCTCATTAAGAAAACCTGTACTGTCCGCACACCTGTCCCTCCAGGGTTTTCAGAAAAAACGCGCCCTCCTCATAGACCAGGTAGCTCTTGGGATTTCCCCCCTTGGGCAGAGCGACCGACCCTGGGTTTGCATACAGGTATCCCTCTCTCCCCTCCAGGGCCATAAGATGGGTGTGCCCGTGCAGCAAAACATCCCCCCTCTTCAGCGGGGGCAGATTTTGCTCATTATGGAGATGTCCATGGGTGGCAAACACCATGCGCTCCCCCAGATACCAGATCATGTAGTCTGCCAGAACCGGGAAATCCAGCACCATCTGGTCCACCTCCGCCTCGCAGTTTCCCCGCACACAGAGAAGCTCCTCCCGTCTCCCATTGAGCAGGGAGATGACCTCCTTGGGCCGGTAATCCGGGGGCAGATCGTTGCGGGGACCATGGTAAAGCAAATCCCCCAGCAGGATAAGCTTCTGGGCCCCCTCCCGGTCGTAGGCCTGCAGCATCGCCCTGCAATCGTCCGCCGCGCCATGTAAATCGGATACGATCATCAATTTCATTCGTTTTCCTCCCTCCCCGGCATTCTCCCGGAAAGCTCATAGAGCAGGATACCCGCGCAGACCGCCGCATTGAGGGATTCCGCCCGTCCTCTCATGGGCAGG
>JAHZEH010000063.1:0-317 GCA_019421925.1 Clostridia bacterium | reverse complement strand
TGGGCGGAAACCGCATCGCTCAGTCCCTGTCCCTCGCTGCCGATGAGCAGCGCCACCCGCTCCGGAAGGCGCTGGGGAAGCTGACCGTTCCCCCGCAGATGTCCGGCAATAATCTCAAAACCCTGAGCCCGCATTTTTCCGAGCTCACCAGGCAGATCCTCCGTCTCCTCCACCAGAACATGGAAGGTGGAGCCCATGGCCGAGCGGATGGCCTTGGGGCTCCATGGATCGGCGCATCCAGGCCCGAGAAGAATCCCCTTGGCTCCCATAGCGTCGGCGCTGCGCAGGATGGTACCCATGTTTCCCGGGTCCTGCAC
>JAHZEH010000062.1:3552-9231 GCA_019421925.1 Clostridia bacterium | reverse complement strand
CGGGAATGGTGGTCCTTCTTGTGAAACTTGAGATGCTCGTTCAGATGGTTGATGCGGCTGGTGAGCAGCGCGATCTGAACTTCAGGGGAACCGGTGTCGCCCTCGTGGGTGGCATACTTTGCAATGATTTCAGACTTTTCGAGCATTGGAAATTTTCCTCCTTATGATTGGCATCCCCGCAAGCTGCGTATGGCGTTGGAGCTTCGCCAAACATAGCAAACGGTTCAACTTGCGTAACGAATTGATTTTATCATATGCCCATTGCTTTGTAAACATTTTTTATTTTTGCTGTTCTCCCCAATATTCATTCAGATGGAGGGCCGCAGTCTGGGCGTCATGGGCGATCTGGGCTTTGAGCGCCTCCTTGGATTCAAACTTGTGCTCCCCCCGCAGGAAGGAGATGAGCCGAAGCGTCAGCTCCTTGCCGTAGAGGTTGCCGTTGAAGTCCAGCAGATAGGGTTCAACCGTCACTATGGGATGGGAGCTGCTGTCTACTGTAGGGCGCACGCCGATGTTGGCCACCGCCCCAAATATCTGGCCCTCCACCTCAGCCTCGGCGGCGTATACGCCGAAGGGGGGCAGGAGCTTGCCGCCAGGGAGCAGGTTGGCCGTGGGGAAGCCCAACTTGGTGCCGAGCTGCTTGTGGGCCACCACGGTTCCCTTATAGAAAAAGGGGTCCACCAGCATGGCGTTCGCGCCCCGGATATCCCCCTCGAGCAGGGCCGTACGGATGCGCGTGCTGGAGACGGGCGCCCCGCAGTAGATCACGGCGGGCACAACGCAGGTTTGAAACCCGTTCCTCTCTCCAAACTCCCTGAGCACCTCGGGATTTCCAGCCCGCTTGCTACCGAAGTGGTAATTAAAGCCGCAGACCACCCCCCGAAGGTCATATTGATCCATAAGCATCTCAATGAACTCCAGGGGCTGCTGGGAGGCAAACTTCTCCGTGAACGCCTCCATCTGCACCTCCAGGCCCAGCGCGCGGATGATCTCCGCCTTCTCTTCGGGCAGCGTCAGGATAGGCGGCGGGTCCCTGAAAATAGACTGGGGGCTGTTGGAAAACGTATAGGCCACAGGAACGGCCCCCGTCTCGGCCGCCATCCTCACAGCGGCGGAGAGCAGTTTCCTGTGCCCCATGTGAACGCCGTCAAACATGCCGAGGGCTACCACGGCAGCTTTCTTTTGCATGGTCAATCTTCCTCCGGTGAGTTGATGTGCATCAAGAGGGTTTTCATCACAAGCCTGTCCTCTTTCGCAATGCCGATTCCCGCAAAAATCCCCCCGCAGTACACCCGGTGGAGGCGGCCCGTCTCGCAGGGCGAAACCCTCTCCAGCGGAACCGGGTTTCCATTTCGCAGAAACCGCATGGCCGAATCCTCGGCCACAGCCTCCGGCAAAAAGCAGAGGGCCTGGTCCATGGGCGTCAGCGCCCGTTCAATCTCCCCCGCCTCTATCAGCTCCCCCGCCTCGTTGAGCGTCAGGGAACCGTCCAGCATGAAGGGGCCGGACCGGCTGCGCAGCAGAAAGGACATGTGGCAGGGCAGCGACAGCCTCTCCCCAATGTCCGCGCAGAGCACCCGCACATAGGTCCCCTTGGAACAGCGGATTTTGAGCAGGAAGCGGTTCTCCCCCGTCTGCTCGAGCAGCTCAAGCTCCTCGATAACAATACGCCTTTTTCGCGACACAAGCTCCACCTCCTCGCCTCTGCGGGCAAGCTGGTAGAGCTTTTTTCCGTCGAGCTTGACTGCAGAATACATGGGCGGGATCTGCCACTGCGCCCCCAGAAAGTCGGGGAGAGCAGAGCGGAGCGTCTCCCCCTCCACCCTTCCCTCCTGCGTACGCGTAACCGTGCCGTAGGAGTCCAGAGTGTCGGTGGCCGTGCCGAAGGAAATTTCGGCGATATACTCCTTTTCCTTTTCCACCAGATAATCAAAAAGGCGGGTGGCCTTTCCCAAGCAAATGGGCAACACCCCCGCTGCACCCGGATCCAATGTTCCGGTATGGCCGACTTTTTTTTCATGGAAACGGCGCCGGACGTCCACCACTGCATTGCTGGAGGTCATTCCCGGTGGTTTAAGCAAATTCAGGATTCCATCCATATTACAGCGTTTCCTTTTTCAGTTGTTGGGAGAGAGCGTCCACCAGGGTCTGCCGGCACTGTTCCAGGCTGCCGTGGAGGGTGCACCCTGCCGAAAATTTGTGGCCTCCTCCATGGAGAGCCATGGCCACCACCCCGATGTCCGCGTACTCCTTGGAACGCAGGCTCACCTTGTATTCCTCCGGGCCGGTTTCCCGCATAACCGCGGCGATCTCCACCGTGTCAATATCCCGGATATAGGTGACCGTGCCCTCGCTGTCCTGATCGGTGGCCCCGACAGACTCCATGTCCCCGGCGGTGATAGCCGTCACGGCCAGCCTTCCGCCGCAGTACATCCGAAGGTTGCGGATGCTGATTCCGATCATCTGGGTGCGGGCCAGGGAGCGCTCCCGGAACAGCTTCAGATTCAGCCGGGCGATGTCAATGCCCGTCTCCATCAGCGCCGCCGCCACCCGGAAGGTGTGGGCGGTGGTGTTTGTGTAGGCAAAGTTCCCCGTATCAGTACACAGGCCGGTATACAGGCAGGTGCCCATATCCCTGTCCAGCGTCAGTCCCATACCCGTGATCAGCTCAAAGATGATCTCGGCTGTGGCGGCGGAGCCGCTGCGCACAATGTTGAGGTCCGCATAGGAATTGTTGGTCATATGGTGGTCGATATTGATGCGGAACCGGGCGTTCTGAAAAACAGAATAGAGCTTGCCAATGCGCTCTTCGTCGCCGCAGTCAATGGCGATGGCCGTGTAATCCCCGGCCATGCGCATTTGCCCGTGAACCTCCTCAATGTGGGGGATCTCACGCAGATAGGGGGGCGTAGGGCTGTCGCACAGCACCTCCGCGCGCTTTCCCAGTTGGAGAAGCGCCCCGTACAGGGCAAGGGCGGAACCCAGGGTGTCCCCATCCGGAGAGGTATGGGAGATCAACACAAAGGAATCATGCTGCAACAGATACTGGGCAACCGCATCTATCATTCGTCCTCATCCCTCCGCCCTTTGTTGATGTCGTCGATCACCTTGGAGATGTGTACGCTGTACTCAATGGAGTCGTCCAGCACGAAATGCAGCTGCGGAATACGGCGCATCTTGATGCGGTAGTTCATCTCATGGGCGATCACTCCGGACGCGGCGTTGAGGACAGCGATGGAATCCTCCTTGCCTGCGGCGTCGTCATACACGCTGATAAAAACCTTGGCATGCTTCAGATCCTTTGTGATTTCCACATTGGTGACGGAGCAAAGCCCGCTCAAACGGGGGTCCTTAACGCAGTCGCGTATAACCTCGCTCAACACCTTTTTGAATTCAGCGCCCAACCGCTGAGTATGGATGGACATATATACCTTTGCTCCCCTCTTTATTCCGGACAGGGTCCTAGCGCGCGACCTCCTCGATGATAAAGGCCTCGTACTGGTCGCCCTCCTTGACGTCGTTGAAATTCTCCAGACCCACGCCGCACTCGTAACCGGAGTTGACCTCCTTGACGTCGTCTTTGAAACGGCGCAGGGAGTCGATTTTGGCCTCCTGGATAACGATACCGTCGCGCACAATGCGCACAGTGCAGGCACGGGTGATCTTTCCCTCCCGGACATAGCCGCCGGCCATGGTGCCCACACCCGAGACCTTGAAGGTATTGCGCACCTCACAGCGGCCCAGGATGACCTCCTTGAACTCGGGGGCGAGCATACCCTTCATGGCCTTCTCAATGTCCTCGATGGCATTGTAGATGACGCGATACAGACGCAGGTCGACACCCTCGCGCTCAGCGCTCTCGCGGGCCTTGACATCGGGGCGCACGTTGAAGCCAACGATGATGGCATTGGAGGCCGCGGCCAGCATGACGTCCGTCTCGGTGATAGCGCCGACGCCGCCATGGATGCAGCGCACGCGCACCTCGTCGTTGGATATCTTCTCCAGGGACTGCTTCACCGCTTCGACAGAGCCCTGAACATCCGCCTTGACAATAATGTTCAAATCCTTGATCTGGCCCTCGGCGATCTGGTTGAACAGGTCGTCCAAAGACACCCTGGCCATAGCCTGGATCTGGGCGGCCTTAATCTTATCCTTGCGCTCCTCCGCAATGCTGCGGGAGAACTTGTCGCCCTCGACGACGTTGAGCACATCGCCCGCATCCGGCACTTCGTTGAAGCCCAGAACCTCCACCGGATAGGAAGGCAGTGCCTCCTCGACACGCTGTCCCTTGTCGTTGACCATGGCGCGGACGCGGCCATAGGCCGTACCGGCAACAATCGTATCTCCGATGCGCAGCGTGCCGTTCTGAATGAGGACGGTGGCGACAGGGCCGCGGCCCTTATCCCGCTGGGCCTCGATGCTGATACCCTTGGCCCGCCTGTTCGGATTAGCCTTGAGCTCCTGAATATCAGCGACGAGCAGGATCATCTCCAACAGTTTATCCAGATTCTCGCCTGTTTTTGCAGAGACGGGCACGGCGATCACGTCGCCGCCCCAATCCTCGACCAGCAGTCCGTGCTCAGTGAGCTGCTGCTTGATCTTCTCAGGGTTGGCGGAGGGCTTGTCGATCTTGTTGATGGCGACGATAATAGGCACGCCCGCCGCCTTGGCGTGGTTGATAGCCTCAATGGTCTGGGGCATAATGCCGTCGTCCGCCGCAACCACCAGCACGGCGATATCCGTGGCCTGTGCGCCGCGCGCGCGCATGGAGGTGAAAGCTTCATGGCCGGGGGTATCGAGGAAGGTAATCATGCGGCCGTCGAGATCGACGGTGTATGCGCCGATGTGCTGGGTGATGCCGCCGGCCTCGCCCGCTGTGACACGGGAATCCCGGATGGCGTCGAGCAAAGAGGTCTTGCCGTGGTCGACGTGGCCCATGATGGTGACAACCGGCGGACGGGCGACCAGGTCCTTCTCGTCGTCCTCGCTCTCGGCGTCCTCCTGCATGACCTCCTCCGCTGTTTTGGCGATTTTCTGCTCCAGCGTGATGTTGTAGTCCGAAGCGATCAGCTCGCAGGTGTCAAAATCAAGTTCCTGGTTGATGGTCGCCATGACGCCCAGCAGAAAGAGCTTCTTGATGATCTCAGCCGCAGGCTTTCCAATGATCTCGGAGAGCTCCTTGACTGTGACCTTCTCCGTGGGGATAACCGCGTGCTCAATCTTGATGGGTTCGGGACGGCGCACCACCGCGGCCTGCTTCTTGGGCCTCTTGCGGGAGCCCATGCGTTCATCGTCGAGCATCCCCGTGGGAGGAGCCTCCTTGATCGCGGTCTTCTTGGTGCGCGCCTTTTTATCGTTGTCGTAGTTGGTACGGGAGTAGTTGTTTTTATTGGGATCGTAGTTGCTCACCCGCTCCTTGCCGGCGGAAGCCGCTGTGGCGGCGGGGGCGGCGGGCTTCGACGGACGCGGCTGGAAAGGCCGGTCGCCCTGTTGGCGCGGCTGGAAAGGCCGGTCGCCCTGCTGCTGGCGCGGCTGGAAAGGCCGGTCTCCCTGCTGCTGGCGCGGCTGGAAAGGCCGGTCGCCCTGCTGCTGGCGCGGCTGGGGGGTATAGGTGCCCCGGGGTTTGGCGCCGTTGGCGGAGGTAAAGGGGTAAATGACCTCGGACTTGGAGGGTGCGGT
>JAHZEH010000062.1:263-3542 GCA_019421925.1 Clostridia bacterium | reverse complement strand
CATGCGCTCTGTCGGGGCCTCCGCCTTCTTGCGCTGCTCCTCCTTCTGTTTTTCTGTCAGCACCGTCTCAATGCCGCGCATCTCCTTGACGGATGACATGACATTCTCCTGGATGGATTTTATACGCTCCAAGAGGGCCTGGGCATTCTCCTTCAGCTCTCTGGTCGTTGCCTGAATATTTGCTTTACTCATTCTTCTACCCCCGTTTTCATTTCAAAGGTTGATGCCTGCAATTGTATCAGTATGCGAGCAAAATTTTCATCCGCAATGGCGATCGCTCGCCTCCCCTGCTTCCCTGCGGCGGCAAACGCCGCCTCCCGCACCAGCAGATAGGGTACCTTGCGGTATTCACAAGCATCCACATACCGCTTGCGCGTATTGGCAGACGCCTCTTGGTCAATCAACACCAGAAAAACCTTTCCGGTACGGATCCCGCTCATGCAGGCCGTCTCGCCAAAAAGGCATTTCCCCGCTCTGGAACACAAGCCCAGCATGTTTAAAAACCTATCCATCAATGCCGGACAATTCCTCCTTTAATTGGGCCCATACGGTGTCATCCACCTTGTGCTCCAAGGCCCTCTCCAAGGCACGGGTTTTGATCGCGCGCTCAAGGCAACCTGAATTCGGGCATAGATAGGCGCCACGTCCTGGCGCTTTTGACGTTTTGTCGAGTTTAATCTCGTTTTCTGCATTGCGCACGACCCGGATCAGCTCCCGCTTGGGTTTCATCTCCCGGCATCCCACGCACATGCGCATTGGAACCTTCTTTGGCTTCAAACTGATTCCTCCGGCAATATTTTTCAACCGAGTTTCCCCTTCCATACCGGGGACCCGGTTTATTCCTCGTGGCTCTCCCCGCTCTGGGCGCCGCTCAAAAAGAGATCGTCTACCTGGTCCATGAGCTCATTGGCCGCCGCCTCGGCGGACTGAGACTGGTTTTTGATGTCGATCTTCCAACCGGTGAGCTTGGCGGCCAGCCGTGCGTTCTGACCCTCTTTGCCTATAGCGAGGGAGAGCTGGTTGTCGGGCACGATGACGCGGGCGGCCTTCTCCACCTCGTTGATCTGAACCATCAGAACCCTGGCGGGGCTGAGGGCGTTGGCAATGAAAACAGCGGGATCGGAGTTCCACTCGATAACGTCGATTTTCTCATTGGAAATCTCCGAGACGATGCGCTCGACGCGGATGCCCCGCTGCCCCACGCAGGCGCCCACCGGATCGATCTGGATGTCGCTGGAGTGGACGGCAATTTTGGTGCGCGAGCCCGCCTCACGGGCGATGGACTTGATCTGCACCACGCCGGACTGGATCTCCGGCACCTCAAACTCAAACAGGCGCTTGATGAGGCCGGGATGCGTCCGCGAAACCGTGACCTGGGGACCTTTGTTGGTCTTACGCACCTCCAGCACGTACACCTTGAGCCGCTCGTTGACGGAGTACTGCTCCCCGGGGATAAACTCAGAGCTGGCCATGAAGCCCTCGGTGCGTCCGATCTCGAGATACACGCCGCCCCGCTCCTCCCGCTGCACGATGGCGGTAAGAACCTCATTCTCCTTCTCGGAAAACTCATCATAAATCATGCCGCGCTCTGCCTCCCGGATACGCTGCACAACCACCTGCTTGGCGGACTGCGCCGCGATGCGGCCAAATCCCTTGGGGATGATCTCCTGCTCGAGGATATCGCCGGGCTGGTAGTAGGAGGCGATTTTCCATGCGTCCTCCAGCTCGATCTCCTCGGCGGGGTTGTCGATCTCCTCAACCACCCGCTTGATGGAATATACGCCGATCTCGCCGGTCTCCCCATTGATCTCCACGCGGACATTCCCGGCGTTGTTGTAGTTTCGTTTATAGGCGGTCACAAGCGCCGCCTCGATGGCGTCAAGCAGGACCGTCTTGTCAATGCCCTTCTCCTTTTCCAGAGCGTTGAGGGCTTCGATAAAATCTGCATTCATGATTGGATCAACTCCCAATTAAAATTTGATAAACGGCTTGACTGCGGAGACCGCTTTGCAGTCGAACTGCATCTCTTCTCCCTCTACTTCAAGCTCGATATGTTCCCCGTCGTATGCTCTGAGCACGCCGGTGTACTGTTTCTTTTTATTCAAAGGGGCATAGAGGTGCACCGTGACCTCGGCGCCCATCTTCCGCTCAAAATCCCGGGGTTTTTTCAGAGGGCGATCCAGTCCGAGAGAGGATACGCTGAGATAATAGGCCTGGCTGATGGGGTCGGCTTCATCCAAAATGGGATCGACCGCCACGCTGACTTTTTCGCAGTCGTCGATGCTGACGCCGCCGGGCTTGTCGATGAACAGTGTTAAAACATGGTTCCCGCCCTCCTTGGCGAATTCCACGTCTGCCAGTTCATAACCCATCTGTTCAATAAGTCCAGCCGTCAATTCCTCCACCGTTTGCTCCACTTTTTTGGACAAAAACTGCACCTCCGATAATATGTTCAGCCTAAAACTACATAATACAACGAAATTTAACCTGCCGCATAAAGCAAAGAGTGGGATTTATGCCCACTCTTTGCAAACTAAACCAAGCTAAAATCAACCTCAGCTATTATAGCATAGCCCTTTTGCTTATGCAAGCATTCAATGCGGCCTCAAAGGCCCATAAACAGCGTTGTCTGGTTGGTTTCAGGCAGATCGCCCGAACATCCGCATTCAACAAAAATATCTGTTGTGGCCTTCCCGACCTTCGCCCTCTGCTGGACGTCCTCCAGCGAGAGGAAGGGGCCGCCGGCCCTGGCGTCCGCGATGCTCTGCGCCGCTTTGGCCCCGAGGCCGGGCAGCGCCCCCAGCGGGGGCAGCAGGCGGCCAGGCCCGTCGATGAGAAATTTCTTGGCATCGCTGCGCATCATATCCACCGGCAAAAGCTCGATCCCCCGCAGGTTCATCTCCAGCACAACCTCCAATATGGTAGCCAGATCCAGCTCCTTGTTGGAGGCCTCCTTGCCCTTTCTGGCGATGTCCTTGAGGTTTTTTTTGACAGCTGCCGCGCCCCCCAGCGCCATGGACACATCAAACGCGTCGGCACGCACTGTAAAATACGATGCGTAAAACGCCTCGGGATCATGCACCTTGCAGTAGGCGATGCGGAAGGCCATCATCACATAGGCCGCGGCATGGGCCCGGGGAAACATGTACTTGATCTTTTTACAGGAATCAATATACCAGTCGGGCACATTGGCGCTCTGCATAGCCGTCTCCCACTCGGGTTTGAGCCCCTTGCCCTTTCGCACGCTCTCCATGATGGTGAAAGCGAGTTTCTTCTCCA
>JAHZEH010000062.1:0-226 GCA_019421925.1 Clostridia bacterium | reverse complement strand
GTTCATGATGTCGTCGCGGGTACAGATGGCGTCCTTCAGGGTGCCCAGGCCGTTCCTGATGATATCCTGGGCGTTGCCCAGCCACACGTCCGTGCCGTGGGAGAGGCCGGAGATGCGCACCAGCTCCTCCATCGAACTGGGATGGGTATCCACCAGCATCTGACGAACAAAGCTGGTGCCGAATTCCGGGATGCCGTAAGTCGCCACCTCGCTGCCCAGGTCCTTG
>JAHZEH010000061.1:6175-9360 GCA_019421925.1 Clostridia bacterium | reverse complement strand
TCCCCCGACGGGGTGATGATCTGTTCATAGCCGTCGCTCCAGAAATAGACATAGATGGAACGGTTTTTGCTGTAGGCCAAAAAATCCTCCCCCAGCGCATAGTGCACCACCTCGTCGGAGATGAGGACAGGCTCCCCCCTTGAGACCCTCAGATAGAGCTTGGCTCCTGGGGTATGATTGCTGTCGATCCAGGCCCAGGCGCTGCCGTTGGTGACGGGGTCATGGACATACATGCCGGGCGCGTAAGTCTCAATCCCTCCGCCGCTTCCGTCCATTTTCAGGCTGCAGATGACGCTTCCCGTGCCCTCCCCCGAGGCGTCCCCGTCCGCCCAGACGATCTCTCCGCCGCCCGCGCTGGCCTGGCTGGTCCCATAGACGCTGTTTTCAAAGGTAGCCACCGCCACGCTCTCATGGGTGTTCAGATCATAGACAAAGAGCTTATCCCGGTAGGTCCCGGTACGCTCCGTCCAGACCACATAGTTCTCCCACAGGCTGGTCACCGGCTGGCCGCTGTAATATTCTTTGACGGTAAGCAGCTCCCCGTTCTGGCGGTTCATGGCCTTGATTTTGCCTCCACCCGAGCGGTTGTTGTCCAAAAAGACCAGCCAGCTTCCATTGACGCGGGGATAGAGGAAATCGTCGTTCTCCAGCTCGATCTCCAGCCTCCGGGCAGACCCCTCCGACTGCATGTCATAGGAATACAGGTTGTTCATCTTGGGCCCCCCGGCGCTGTCCGTCCCCGCGCTGTAAAAGAGCAGGCTGTCATAAATCCAGGGGTGGGACAGGTACTTCTGCTGAACAATGATCTCCTTTTGCAGCGATCCCAGCTCCACCGTCTGAATGGTGCGGAAGGTGGGCGCGGGGGTGGGCTCCCCCTCGATCACCGTGGGCGTGGTCTGTCCGCCGCCGAAATTATAGATGCCCTTGATAAAGGGGACGAGCAGAAAAATCACCGCGCACGCCAGCGCGCCGACACCGGCCACCACGCCCAATATGGCCACCCACGGCCCGGCGTTGGTCGCCATCAGGCTCTTGCGCCTGCTTCTGCGGCCATACTTTGCCCGTTTGAATTTTCTCCTGTGTTTGGAACCAAATCCCATGGTTCACCTCCTGCGTATCAGTCCTGAAGCAACGCGGCGCAGCGGGCGGTGACGCCCTCCCCGCGCCCCTCAAAGCCCAGCCCCTCGCTGGTGGTGGCTTTGACGGAGACGCGGGAGACGGAGATGCCCAGCGCCTGGGCCAGCTTCTGCCGCATCCCGGGAATATAGGGGGCGAGCTTGGGCCTCTGCGCCACGATTGTGGCGTCGATGTTGACGGGACGCAGCCCCTGTTCCGCGAGCAGGGCCGCCACCTGCCGGAGCAGCGCCATGCTGTCGGCCCCTGCATAGGCCGGGTCGCTGTCCGGGAAATGCCTCCCCAGGTCCCCCAGCGCACCGGCCCCAAGCAGGGCGTCCATGACCGCATGGGCCAGCACGTCTGCGTCGGAGTGGCCCAGCAGCCCCAGCGGAAAGGGGATATCCACGCCTCCAAGGATCAGTCTGCGGCCCTCGGCCAGGCGGTGGGTATCCTCCCCAAATCCGATGCGTATGCCCCCTTCCCCTCTCTCATGGAGGATGGCGCGGGCCTGTGTCAGGTCCTCCTGTGTGGTCAACTTGATGTTCTCATAGCTGCCCCGGGTCAGGTAAACCGGTTTACCCTGCCTCTCCAGAAGGGAGGCGTCGTCCGTGGCCTCTGCGCCCTGGCGCTGCGCGCTGTCGTAGGCCTGCCAGATATCCTCCATCCGGAAGGTCTGGGGCGTCTGCATCAGCTGCAAGGCCCGCCTCTCCAGCGTCGTCTCAACCCGGTCCCCGTCCGCCCGTTTGATGGTGTCCTTGACCGGCATCGCGGCCACGCCGCTCCCCCGCTCCCAGGCGCTCCGCACTGTCTCTTCAATGATCCGGCGGGTCACCAGGCAGCGGGCGCCGTCGTGGATGGCCACCACCTCCGCCCTGCCGCGCAGGATTTTGAGCCCCTCATAGACCGAGTCCTGCCTCCGCTCCCCCCCGGGGACGATTCCGCAGGGTACCGGCAGATCCCGGGCCAGTTCCCGGGCCGCCGCCTCCGTATCCGGGGAGACCACGATCACCATATTTTTCAGTCCCTCGCACGCGCACAGCGCCTCGGCCGAACGCCGGAGCGCGCTTTTCCCGCACAGCACCAGGCTCATCTTCTCGCCGCCCATCCTGCTTCCATTTCCTGCGGCCAGCAGAATAGCGGCAAAGGGCTGTGCGCTCATGCTTCCAGAACGCGGTACAGCTCCGCCGCGTCCGCCTTGACCGCATGCTCCGCCACGCTGAGCACCTCCACCCGCATGATCCGCTCCCCAAAGCGCATCTCAATAATATCCCCCACCTGAACGGTGGCAGAGGGCTTGGCCTCCTTGCCGTTGAGCAGCACCTTGCCCTGTCCGGCGGCCTCGTTGGCCACGGTGCGCCGCTTGATCAGGCGGGAAACCTTGAGGTATTTATCCAACCGCATTGGCTAATTCTCCTTTGTTTACAGTCTGGGCTATTTTAAGCGATACCAAATTATTATACCACGGAGGAGACCTTTCGTCATCCCGGCCGCCCGCGCCTCCCCGGATATGCAAAAAGCAGCCCTTAGGCTGCCTTGCGCACGATTATGGAAAACCCGATGATTAGCCGTTGATGGCATCCTTGAGGGCCTTGCCCGCTTTGAACGCGGGAGCTTTGGAGGCGGGGATATCAATCTCAGCGCCGGTGAGGGGATTGTGACCCTTGCGGGCGCCGCGCTCCTTGACTTCAAAGGTGCCAAATCCGACGAGCTGAACCTTTTCACCCTGCACAAGGGAATCAGTCACAGCGGCAACGAACGCATTCACGGCCTTTTCCGCATCCTTCTTGGAGAGGGCGCTCTTGTCGGCAACCGCCGCGATCAGTTCATTTTTATTCATTGGTATTTCCTCCTGAATCATGTGAGTTTTATTTTTGATTGCTCCACGCATAGAATAAGCCGCCTTGGACCGCTCAGCTTATTACTTCAACATTTTAGCAGTCTTTTATCCATTCCACAAGCCTTTTAGCCGATATTTTCAGGTAAACTCTGGCTTTTCAGGCTCTTTTCCCAGTCAGTATTCCAGATTTTTCCATTTATCCCAGAGCGCGTCCATCTCCTCGAGAGACATA
>JAHZEH010000061.1:0-6161 GCA_019421925.1 Clostridia bacterium | reverse complement strand
TCCATGCGTTCAAAACGCCGGACAAATTTTTCTGTTGCGCGGCCCAGGGCAAGTTCGCTTTTCACCTTGGCGAGGCGGGCCACGTTGGCGGCTGCGAAGAGCAGGTCGCCAAGCTCCTCCTCCACCCTGGCCCCGTTTTGGGCGCCGCCTTCACGCCTGCGCAGCTCCTCCTCCAGCTCCCCGGTCTCTTCCTTTACCTTCTCCAGCGCGTCCAGGGGATCTTTCCAATCAAAACCCACCTGCCCGGCCTTTTTCTGGATCTTCTCGGCGCGCATGAGGGCGGGCAGGGGCCTGGCCACATCCCGCATGGACTGGCTGAGCGTGCTCTCCCCCTTCTCCTCCATTTTGAGAGTCTCCCAGCTGCGCAGCACAGCGCCGGTATCCCGGGCCGTCCCACCGCCAAAGACATGGGGATGCCGGTGGACCAGTTTGGCGCATACGTCGCTGGTGACGTCACGCAGGGTGAAGGAACCGTGCTCCTGCGCAATGCAGCTGAGCATGACCACCAGCATCATGAGATCCCCCAGCTCCTCGCACAGCTTGGCATCGTCCTCCAGTTCAATGGCCTCCACCACCTCATAGGTCTCTTCCAGCAGGCTGGAAAGCAGGCTCCCCGGGGTCTGTTCCCTGTCCCAGGGACAGCCGCCCGGCGCGCGCAGGCGGGCAATGAGGGCCTGGAGTTCCTCCGGGCCCCTCCGCTCCAGCTCCCCGAAGGAGAGTGGGGGCAGGAGGGCGCAGGTGGTATGAGCATAGGCGCTGCGCTCCTGGCGGTCAAGCTCACACAGCGGGAGGGCGCGCACCTGATATTGCCCATATTCCGCCGTCGCGAGGAGTATTTCCAGCTCATCGGGATAATATTCCGAGAGCAGGAGCTTGGCGTCCCCCGCAAGCATGACGTTATCCAGCTCCTGCACCACCAGAGGCTCCCCCGGCAGAAGCGCGGCCCCCTCCAAATCGGCCGCAAAGAGCATCCGTGCAGGCCGCTCATAGCAGAAGCGCCCTCCCGCCGCCGCGGCCGCGCAGGCGCCATAGGACACGCCGGGCAGCACCCGCAGCTCTATACCCGCACCAGCCGCCGCTTTGGCAATGGCGGCACAGACGGCCTTCCCCTCCGCGCCCCCCAGAAGAGCATATACCACGTTGCTCCCCTGGGCCTCCAGCACCAGGTTCCGGGCCACAGTTTCGTTGAGCTCGTCAAAGTCCTCCGCCTGTTCATAGAGTCCGTCCATCGTCCGGTAGCGGATCCCCTGCAAACTGAGGCTCTGGGCCAGATAGCACCGGGCCGTCTGCAATACCACCTTTGCGCCGTCCCGCAGGGCCCTCTGCGCCTCCTCTGTCAGATGGCCCGGAAAGGCCCCCATCCCTAAAATGGTCAAAGTATACAATGGAATTCCTCCAGACCTTATTTATAGATGCCGGATCTGAGCAGGATGTCATGGGCAACGCCGCCCCCGGGAAGCTGCTCAAAATCCCGCTCGTTGAACACCCGGGTAAAGACCAGGAAGCCCAGGTAGACCAGGAAACCGATCAGGACGGTCAGAATAACGCCCGCCCCAACGCCCACTGCCTTCTCCAGCAGGCCGAAATACACAAAATAAACCAGCGCGCCCATGCACACGCAGGCGATGAGCGGTTTGAGCAGAGCGTTGCCCCAGTCCAGGGACAGCCGCATCCGCTTGACGACCTGAACCATGTTGAAGGCGGCCAGCACACCATAGAAGGCCAGCGAGCCAAAGGCGGCGCCCACCAAATTGACTCCGCTATTGGTCATCAGGATAAGCTGCACGATCACTTTGAGCACCAGCGCCATCACCAGATTGCCCGCCGCCACGCCCGGCTTGCCCACGCTGGCGAGAATACCGGCGCTGGTTTGGGCGACGGCAAGGAAAAATACGCCCGCCGCCATGACATAGAGCAGGGTGCTCGCCAGCGCTATCTGTTCCTCATCAAGCAGGGAGCCAAAGGCCATCCTGGTCAGGGGCCCCGCCAAAACAATGAGCCCTACGGCCGCAGGCAGAGCCAGCAGAGCCGTCATCTTGAGCGCGCTGGCCGCACTGTCGCGCATGGACGCAAAATCCCGGCGGGCCAGGTGCCCCTGGATACGGGGGACCAGGCCGAGAGCCAGACCGGCGCACACCGGGGCGGGGAAATAGGTCATGGGGCTGGCAATACCCGTATAGAGGGCAAAGGCACTCTGCACCTGAGGGGCGGTATAATTCAGCCCCCTCATGCAGTTGGCCACCATTAGGCTGTCCACACAGGCGGCCAGGGGCACGATGGCGCATCCCGCCAGCACGCCCAGCGCCCCCTTCCAGAGGCTTCCTGCAATCAGTTTGAGGGGCGGGGCCTTGGAGCCCTCCGGCGGCTGGCGCAGGGTGGTCCTCTCTTTTCCAAAGAAATAGAACACTGCCAAAACTGCCAGGCTGAGCACCTCGGCCACCACCACGCCCAACATGGCGCCCATCGCGGGGAGCCCCTCCCCCTGTCCCACGTACATCCCGGCAAACAGCAGGCCAAAAAGGATTTTCATCGCCGCCTCCACCAGCAGGGAGAGCGCCGAGGGACCGGCATTGCCGATGCCATGGAAATACCCCCGGAAAGCCGCGCAGGCCATACCTACTAGGAAGAGGGGGGCGGCGGACATCAGCGCGTTTCCAGCGGATTCTATGCCAACCATTCCTGCAAAGGCGCCCGAGAACAGCGCAACCAGAACCCCCAGGATCGTCCCGGGGAGGACGAGCACCATCAGGGCGTCATAGAACACCGTGCGCGCCGCCACAAAAACCCCCCGCCCCGCACAGGCCCGAACCATGCGGGCAACCAGGGGGGGCAGCGCCGTAGTCGCCCCGAAAAACATCAGCAGGTATACCGGATAGGCCGCCTGGAAGGCGGCAAGCTCCTGCAGCCCGATATTCCGGGCCAGGGGAATGCGCAAAAACACGCTCAATATCTGCGCAAGGATCAATGCACCGCCAAACAGTACTGCGTTCTTCGTCTTTCGATTCAAATCTGCGCCACCCTTTCTCAATGCCGAAGCACTTTTACATCCTGGTTTTAGAATATTATACCAAAAACGAGGGGGATGTACATAAGCAAAAGGCCCGCCTTACCGACGAGCCTTTTTGCCTTGCGCCCTTCATTGTTCCATCTGTTTTCCCACAAATCCGGCGGCCGTCTCCGCCACTTTGAGCTCAGTCTGGCCCATGCGGACCTTGTCGTCCTTGGAGAGCAGAAGCACCGCGCCTACAGTGTCCCCCTCGGCATAGATCGGGACGATGACCTCCGCGCTGTACTGCTCGTCCTCAGCCGTGACGGAGTAGAACTTGCTGTCCACCGTGCGGTTGGCGAGGATTTTATCCCGCCGCTTCATGATATTCTCCAAATCCTCGCTGATGGCTTTATCCAGCAGCTCCTTGCGGGCCGAGCCGGAGACGGCGACAATAGTGTCCTTATCAGCGATAGCGGCGATGTGTCCCAGGGACTGATTGAGGGACTCCACGTATTCCCTGGCAAAGTCGCTCAGCTCGCCAATGGGGGAATACTTCTTTAAAATGACCTCCCCCTCCCGGTCGGTGAATATTTCCAGCGGGTCGCCTTCACGGATGCGCAGTGTACGGCGGATCTCCTTGGGGATGACGACACGCCCCAATTCGTCAATTCTTCTTACGATACCTGTTGCTTTCAAGGTGAGTGCCTCCTGTGCTTTTGCAGATTCGGTTTGAACCGTTCGTTCGATTGCAACGTTAGTATTTGAAAAGGCTGGCATTTTATGCGCGCGGCGCAGGCGGCTTTCCAGACAAAAACGCCCGTTTGGCTACAAAAGCGGAGCGGCTTTTTTTCAAATAGCTATCGGTATCGCCGCACCTCCTTACTCCTCAAATCCCCCCCCGTCCAGGATGGCCCTCATAAGCTCCCCAGCCTGCGTAAGCTGGCAGTAGGGGACATAAAAACGGAATCCTTCAAAGGCCGGTCCGGTGCGGATCGCCAGGGCGGCCCCCTTTTCCCGCTTCACGACGAAAGCAATGCCGTTTTGCGAGAACACATCCTCCAGCAATCCCGCCCAAGGGCTCTCACGCCGGGTCAAAAACACAAAGTCGTCCTCCCGGGGCTCCCGCAGCCTTCTGTTCCCGCAGCGGGGACACCGGTCACCCTCGGTCAAAAGATTGCATTTTTCACAATAAGCCATTATTTTGCCCCCCTTCACCCCCAGCCTATCAGAGGCCTTCCCCACTGGCAACCTCCCAAGCCCCGTCTGCCCTCCGTGGACAGAGGGCTGCACGCCTCATTGGGCCTCTTGGCATGTTCCGGGCATTTGCCCTGCAAACCCGAGGCCGCATATCCGCGCCTTGAAACCTCCACAAATGGGCCCCTTGAAATCCGCGGGTTTTCAGGCCCTGCCACAAACCGGGGCAAGGCGCAGGCAAAGAATATAGCGGCCCGATTCCAAAAGACTGCGATATGACGCCGGACAGAGTCAGGCCGTGAAAACCGTATCCGCCCTTATCTGCCGGGTATAACATAAGGGGGTCACCCCGCCGGAGTGATCCCCTTATCATTTATATTGTTTATATTGCCCGATTACTTATCATATTCGCTGGAGAGGTCCTTGAGCCGGTCCTCATACTTGACCACCTCAGAGGCCTCGGTCCACTCCTGCTGCTTGGCAGCCCACTCCGCCTCCTGCTTCTCGGTGGTGGCGGCAGCCCTGCACTCCTCCTTCACGGTCTCGAAGGCGACCTCGCCGGGCGTCACCAGGCTCGCAAGGCGCAGGATATGGAAACCGTAACCCGTCTCAACGAGCTCGCTGTAATCGCCCACATTGGCCAGGGCATTGGCAGCGTCGGTGAAGGACTGGTAGTAGTCGGTGGTGCCCGGGCCGACCAGATAGCCGGTCTCGGCATAGGCGCCGCCCTCGGCCACGCCGGTATCCTCGTTGAACTCGGCCATCAGCGTGGCAAAATCCTCGCCCGCCTGGAGCCTGGCCAGCACGTCCTGAGCCTTCGCCAGGGCGCTGGCTTTGTACTGGGTCTCAAGCTGGGCATACTGGGTGTCCAGCTCAGCAATCTGCCCCTCCTTCTCGGTGATGGCGGCGGCGTTGGCAGCCTCATCCTCCTTGAGGGTGGTCAGTTCTGTCTCCAGGGTGGTCTTCTGGGCGGTGAGCTCATCCATCTGAGCGGTGAGCTCCTTATTCTCCTCAAATTTGATGAGAATGTGCTTGACGTAGCGGTATCCCTCGGGGGCGTAGAGCGCGGGAGTCGTGCCGGCCCCGCCCGCATAGTTCTCGTAAGCGGTGGGCTCTGCCTGGATCTCAGTGATCTGGGACTCCTTGGTGCTGTCGTACCAGGCCTTGACGTCGTCGTCGCTCACAGAGACGGAGTCGTACACGCTCTGCTGAAGCTTCTCAATGGCCTTGGACAGATAGTAGTCCTGGATCACCTCGTCGTAGCTGCTGCCGTCGGTCTCAAGCTGGGCCTTGGCAATCTCGTCCAGGCGGGTTTCCACGTCAATGGTGGAATCCAGCTCAGCCTCAGACTCGGCCTGATCGCGGAAATTCTCCTTGTACTCGTCATAGGCGGTCTTGAATTCAGCGTCCACTTCCGCCTTCTCCTCGTCGGTAAGCTGGTCGAAACCCTGGGCCTTGGCCTGCTGCTCGAGCACAAGATTGTTGACAAGCCCGTCCAGTATCATGGAGTTGAATTCCGCAAGCGTCGCTTCATCAGAAGTGGGGTCCATGCCGAACATCTGGTAGATATAGATATACTGCTGCTGCATCGCGAGGAACTCCTCCTTGGGGATCTCCTCGCCGTTGACCGTGGCGACCACCTGCGCCTTGTCCTTGTCCTCGTCAACCGCCACAAGGCTGCACCCGGCAAAAGCCAGGGCCAGGGCGACGCACAGAATGCCCGCAACAATCTTGGTCCAATTTTTCATGTCTATTACTCTCCTTGAATTTAGCGCTGGCCGGAGCCGGCTTAATGGGGATGAGATACCTTACAGCCTGTCCGGATAGGTCTTGATCTCACACTGCTGCGCGGCCTCCGCGGCAAACTCCTCAAAAATCTGCTGCTTGGGGGTCAGCTCGATCAGCTGTGTGAGAATATCCTGAACTTCCTCAAAGGGGCGCGGCCCTTTCTCAATGGTGTCGATGATTTTGATGATAT
>JAHZEH010000060.1:9203-9519 GCA_019421925.1 Clostridia bacterium | reverse complement strand
CAGCTACCTTTCCCGCCTGCTCCAGAAGGAGACGGGAAAGTCCTTCTCCGTGCTTGTACGGGATTTCAAGCTGGAACGGGCCGGGCTTCTTCTCCAGGAAACCGGCCTCCCCGTGGGTATGGTGGCCTCCCTGGTAGGGTATTCCCACTTGGGCAACTTCCACAAGAAGTTCAAGGAGCGGTTCGGCATGACGCCCAAGGAGTTTGTGCGCCAGTCCCGCGACGACGCGGCCCAGCCCCACGGCGCTGTCGTGCTGGCTGTGCGGGCGGGCAGCAGGAAAGCCCAGACGGATGAGACGGGGCGGGAGCCGGACTAG
>JAHZEH010000060.1:0-9193 GCA_019421925.1 Clostridia bacterium | reverse complement strand
GTGTCCGGCCCACTGCTTGCAAAGGTTTGGATAGAGAGCCGTGAATAAGCTGAATCTGTATGTAAAAAACGGGCCACCATTTTGGCGGCCCGTTTTGCATGGAGATTCGTTTATTTGGTTTCGTCGGCAAGCATCAAGCCTGCGGTTCGGCCGGTGGTGATAGCCTCCATGACTGCATTGCCGCCGAGACGGTTGCCTCCATGATACCCGCCAGTGGTTTCGCCAGCGGCGTACAGGCCGGGGATGACATTGCCGTCCGTGCCGATCACATGGGCGTTGCCGTCAACTTTGATGCCGCCCATGGTGTGATGAACCGCAACGGTGCGGGGGCAGGCATAGTAGGGACCGGTCTCGAGCAGATACAGATCGCCGAAATTGGTACGGCCGAATTCTTCGTCCGTGCCCGTCCTGACGCACTCGTTATAGGCTTCGACAGTGGCTACTAGGGTGGCGGGGTCGCAGCCGATCATACCGGCCAATTCTTCGAGGGTATCCGCCTTGTACAGCAGGCCCTGGGCGATCAGATCGGTGAGTTTGAGGCCGGAGTAGTTGGTGTTATCGTCAACGCAGCGCTTGTTGTTGTCATTGCTGATGCAGTAGAAGATGGAACCGGTCTGGGACAGCACGGCATTGGAAAGGACGTCGCGGCGCTGGGTTTCGTCGACGAAGCGCTCGCCTTCCTGGTTGACCCAGAGGTTGGTAGCTTCGCCCACACCGCTGTCGGTGCGGCCGGAACCGGGCTCGGCAAAGGCCAGCATCTGGATCAGGCCCATGTCCACCAGATCAGCGCCGACGGCCTCTGCCATCTCGATACCGTCTCCCGTGGCATATACGCCGTTGGTGGTGGAGACGCTCGCATCCAGATTGGCCCACTGGGTGTTGTATTTCTGGCGCATTTCCACGTTGGCAGCAAAGCCGCCGGTGGCCACAAGGACGCCTTTGGCGGCCTTGATAGTGTACTGGGTGCCGTCGATGGTCTGATAGGCATGGCACCTGGATATTGAGTTTCTCCTGGGCGATGCGCTCGTTGAAGGCCGCAAAGGAGCCCAAGCCCTTGGCGTAGGCTGTGGTCTGATGGCTGCGCTGCCAGAGCGCACCGGACGCGGTACCCACGTTGGACCAGATATAGCCCATGTCCTTCAGCCAATAATAGGTCTCAGGGGCGTGAGTACACATGGCCTCAATCAGAGCGGGAGCGCCCTTGTAATCGCCGCCCATATAGGTCTGGAGCATATGAAATTCGATGGAGTCAAAGAGATAGGAAGAACCGGCAGCCTTGTAGGCATCCCACTGTTCCTGGACGGCCTCCTGCCAACTGGACATATAGCTATCTACAGGGTCTGCAGCCAGGACGTTTTCGATGGTGGCGGCCGCAGTTTCAGACATTTCAATGTCCCGGTTGGTCTCCTCCACAGCGGCGTTGAAAGCAGCGCCGCTCAGCAGGGTGCCGCCGCCCATGTAGGAGAGCTTCTCTACGACTATGACGGAGGAACCTTTTTCAGCCGCGGCGATCGCGCCCGCGATGCCTGCACCGCCTGCGCCGATGATGACGATATCGGCCTCCATTTCCACAGGGGACTGTGCCTCAGCCTTGGGGATTTCCACAGAGGAGAGGGCGACCACATCTCCGCCCGCCTGGGAAACGCAGTCCGCAATGGCAGTGAGCAGGGCGCTGCTGGTACGGGTCGCGCCGGCCACCGTGTCAACGGCCAACGACTGATACTCGACCACAGCGGCAGGGATGCGCGCAAGGGGAACGGCCGCGATGGATTCCGTCTCATTTTGATCGGTCACTTCCACTTGGGCAATCTTGCCGCCATCAATAGTCACCTCTACGGTGATGTTGGCATTGCGGCCAAATGTGGTGGCAGTATACACGCCGTCTTTCATCTCAGACGAGGCGGTGGACTCGCCGCCGTTGGCCTGGGCGACAGCGTCCTTCACTGCGATCAGAACGGCGTTGGAGGTCATGGTCGCGCCGGAGATGCCGTCGATTTCGTAGGAGTTGGCCTCCACGATTTTTGCGGACAGATCGACAAGGGCCTGGCCGCCGATGGCGGGAGTCTCGTCCTCCCCGACTGCGTTGACATCGACGATCGCGCCGTTTTCCAATGTTACGTCAACGGTGACAAGGCCGCCAAAGCCACGGGCGGAAGCAGTATATGTGCCGCTGGGCTCAGTTGCCTCAGGGGCTGCCGTCACGTCGGGCGTAACTACCGGCGTGACGGCTGGCTGGGATGCTCCTGCGCAACCAGTAATGCACAGGGCTAGAGTCAGTGTAAGTGCCAGAGCTTTGGACAGAGTGTTCTTTTTCTTCATTACTTCTCTACCTCCCTTAGTTGATGAAATTCGGAGAAGCTCCGAATGGCAAAAGTATAACAATACGTGTGTGGGAGGTCGACCAAACTGAAATTGAAATCTTTTTGGAAAGGAGAAAGGAGAAGATGGCTTTTATGTGAGTATTTTAAAAATGAGGGTCAAACATGGATAGTTTTGCTTATTGAATACAAAACAAAGGAAAATCGAGTCCTGTTTTTCTTAAATTATTTTTTAACTTTTTCCACCAGAGGCAACCTGACGGTAAAGACCGTCCCCTTCCCGGGCGCGCTTTTAAGCTCGATTGTACCTCGGTGGAGCTCCACCAGATTCTTGACGATAGCCAAGCCCAGTCCGGTGGATTTTTGGCTGCCCGAGCGGCTGGAATGGTAATAGCGGTCGAAGACCCGGGGGAGGTCCTCCTGCGAGATGCCGGGACCGGTATCCGCGATGGAGAGCGCAGCCCACTCCCCCTCCCGAACCAAAGATAGGATGATCTTGCCCCCGGGAGGCGTGTATGCAACGGCGTTGTCAAAGAGGTTCTGGATTATCTGCTGCAGGCGCATGGCGTCGCCCCAGACCAGCGCGGGCGACAACTCAGACGCAAAGAGCTCAACCCCCGCCCGCTGGGCCAGAGCCTGGGCGCTGTAGAGCCGCTGCCTTGCCAACTGATGAAGTTCCACATAATCTCCTATGAAGTGTATTTTTTTGTTTTCCAGCTTGGAGATCAGAAAGAGATCCTCAATCAGCCGCTGCATAAATTTGAGCTGCTGGTTTATGTCCTCCAGGATATTCGGATCCTCCTGGGCGGCAGGGTTCAACTTCTCAAGGTGTCCCCGGAGAACAAAGAGGGGGCTTCTCAGATCGTGAAAGATGTTGACCATCATGGTGCGGCGCTGCTCCTGCTCTGCGGTCAATTGACTGGTGCGTTCCTCGACTTTGGCATCGAGAAAGAGATTCAACTGTTCGGATTCCCCAAATTTCTGGGCATAACGCTGGTTGATGAGAACCATACACAGTAAAAGATAGAAAAGATGTCCCAGTTGGGTAATGCGGAAGTACACGCCGATAGCCCCGGAGAGTGCCCACTGTGCGCTATTGATGCTGTAGATCCGCAGCGCGATGCCCTGACATAACGCGTAGCCGGTCAGAAGGAGCAACGTCCCGGGCGCTTTCTTCCGTGCGCCACAGCCGATGGCCCCGAGAACGGGGATGAGCAGCAAAGCGGTCAGGAGGTGGTAGATATTCCATCCGGTAGTGACTTGGATCAGCCCCTGGAAGGCCAGCACAATGACGATCCAGAACGGGTGGATAAACCGGCGGGCCCATTGGGGCAGGCTGTCTCGCAGGAGGCTGAGGCAGACCGCACCGTTGACCAGGACGGGAAAGACGGCGATATAGGGGCGCAGCAGCACATAGGCTCCGTAACGGATGGGCAGGATGGTTACCGTTGAGGTGAGAAGGGTTGTGACCATAACCACGCAGGAGGCCCCTGCCAGAAGAAGCAGATACCGCTCGCTCTGTTTGCGGAAGAAGAGAGTCAGATTGCTGACGATGAGCACGAAAAAAGCCCCGATTAGCAGCATAGTCACTCCAAAGGCTGCATTTAAGGAGCGCTGGGCCATGGTGCTGCTGCTGAGAAGGAGTTTTGGAACATTGCTCGGGCTTTCCGACCCAATCCAGGAGTCACCTGTAAAGAGAATATCCAGCCGGCCGTCCTTCTCCAGCCGGGCTCTATTGAGAGGAATACAGACGACGCGGGTAAAGACATCGTTTTCGTCGTAACTTTTGACAAATTCCCCGTTGATATACAGCTGATAGGCCTCGCAGTCGCCAAGAGTCAGGGTCAACTCTTGAACAATTCTCCCGGAGAGGGGGATTGTGATAAATGTCCCCTCCTCTGTCTGTTCCAAAAGATTTCGGCTCAATACATACTGGTTTTCGCCGATATCTCCGGGCAGAGCTTCGCCTTTGTGAAGCACAGGGGTACGTGCACCGATTGCAGTACAAATAAGATAGGTCAGAACAGTAATCAGCCCGAAGAGAAGCCATGCCCCCGCTGCCCGCGCCACTGCCAGCTTCATGTTCCCTCCTGAGGATTGGGGTTAAAATAGTACCCTTTTCCCCATTCACTGCAAAGATACCGGGGGGAGGACGGATCATCCTCCAACTTTCTTCGCAGGTTATGAATATGTACCTGCACGGTCCGCACGTCGCCGTAGCTGGGCTTTTCCCAGATCAGGCTGTAGAGCTCGCTGGCAGAAAAATATTGCCGGGGACAGAGCAAAAAATGAAGCAAAACCCGGTATTCCATGTTGCCCAGCCGGTAGGTTTTTCCATTTTTCACAAGAGCCTGTCGTCTGGCATCCACCCGGAACCCCGGATAATCCCATATATCCTGGGGCTTATCGGGTTGCTGTGCCGCCCCGGCGCGCCGAAGGGTTGCTTTGATGCGGGCATGGAGCACCTTATTGTCAAAAGGTTTAACAAGGTAATCGTCACCACCAGCCTCCAGCGCCTCGACCAATATGTCGTCGTCTTCAATACAGGTGATGAAAAGGATGGGGCAGTTCTGCCAAGTCCGCAGGCTTCGACACAATTCCACACCGTTGATGTCCGGAAGCATGATATCCATAAGAATGACGTCAAATTGATTGCGTGCGGCGGAAATGGCTTCCCCGCCGTTTTTTGTATATACGACCTGGTATTCTCCGGTTTGTTCCAGATAATAGAGGAGGATCTTAGCGATGCTCTGGTCGTCTTCCACAAGCAGTAGTTTAATCATACGCCTCTCCTTTACAGTCTTCCGGTTCCGTCTATTCATTGTAAAGGATAACATAGATTTCTTGGGCTGGGGAGGGGGATTGAAGAAGTTTTAGGGAGATGACCCCAATAGCCAACGGGCCGGAATACTCCGGCCCGTTGGCTATTTTGCGGATTCGTTGGCATTATGCAGATTAAAAATCAGAAGAGCTTTCTGGCCAGATAGCCGTCCTCGGCAAACTCCAATTTTTCCTCGCCCAGAATTTCGATGTGCTCATTTCCCTCCAGTTCGTGGAGCAGGGACTCGCTCACCAGCAGTTCGTGGAGGTCGAGGGTGTTCTTGGCGATGACCAGCCGGGCGTTCTCCGCAGTGACCAGGCGGTTGCAGCAGCCCAGGGCGGTTTCGATGGCGGCGTTGTCGCTCTCCAGGATGATGGGCATAAAGCCCCTCTCCAGGAAGCCGGAGGTGACGGTGTTGGTATAGGTGGGCTCCAGGTCGATCTTTTCGAACATACGGCGGGTGATGATGTCCGCAATGCCCACGCCGATGGCGTTGTGGTGGCTCTCGTCCGTCAGGTCCAGGCAGACGATCCGGTAGATGTGAGGGGTGGGATCGTCGGTGACGTCGCGCAGGACATAGCGCCCCACGATGTTGGGGTCGATGCCCGTGCCGCTGATGTTTTTGCCCATCTCGGTGAGCACCAGGGTGTCGATATCCTTGAAGGGCAGGCTGGGCATCAGGGACTTTGCCTCCTTCAGTAGCTCCTTCTCCCGTTCCATCATGTTTTCGGGCAGGAGTACCTCAATGCGGGCGGTGCGGTCCTGGGAGTTCTCCAGGATGGCCACGCCCATGAGGATGGGCATCTTCTCGAGAATGATCCTGGCGCTGCGGGGGATGACGTTGGCCAGACCCCAGGTACCCCGGCGGTGGACGGTGGAGGCGCCCTTCTGCTTGCCCAGGCCGATGACCATCTGCTTGACCACGCCGCTCTCGATCTCGCCGTGGAAGTCGGTGTGGGGCTTGACCCGGTTGCACATGATGATCCCGTCCATGGAGGCGGCGTTCTTGTCGAAATTGACAGGGGCCCCGTCCTCGGTGTGTCCGATAATGACGGTATCCATGCAGGACAGGATGGGAGCGCCCATGGTCTGCTCAGTGATGCCGTAGCCCTCGAGCACCTCGATCTGGCCCTCGGCGGTCGCGCCGCCGTGGCTACCCATGGCCGGGATGATGAAGGGCTGGGCCCCCGCTTTTTTGACCATGACAACGATCTGTTTGATCATGCGGGAGTAGTTGAAGATTCCGCGGCTGCCCGCTGCGATGCCAATGCGGGAGCCCGGCTTGATGCGGGAGAGATAGGGGGTCATCTGTTCTTCAATGGCCCCTTCGACATCCTCAAGATAGGGGATGACCTGGGTTTGGCGCACCCGGTACAGGCGGGGCATCAGGGAGTGTTCAAAGCTGATCATCATTGCACCTGCTTTCTGTTGGTTCCAAGATGTAAAGGTGTGATATTAAACGCGCTCCAGGAATTCCTGGTAGACGCTGCGTTCCTTGAGGGAGAAGTAGAGGAGCTGTTTGCGGACCATCAGCTTGCCATAGCGGACCACGTCCTCCTCGTTGGGCAGGAAGGTGTCCTGGCCGCCCGCCGCCATGACCCTGTGGGCCGACTCCACGTCCGGATAGAGGCCCAGAGTGACCGCCGCAAGGATGGCCGCGCCCAGGCTGGAGGCTTCGCTGTTGCTGTAGCGGATAACGGGCTTGTTGTAGCAGTTGGCCTGGATGGTGCAGAACAAATCGCTGCGCACCATGCCGCCCGCCACGCTGACTCCTGAGAGCTCGTCCGAGAGGCTTTGAATGAGCACCAGGTTGTCGGAGATCTCCATGGAGATGCCCTCCAGGATGGAGCGGATCATATCTCCCCGCTTGGAGCCCAGAGACAGGTTGAAGAACAGGCCCTTGGCCAGGGGGTTCCAGTAGGGGGCGGCGCTCCCCTCAAAATGGGGGAGCAGCATGACGCCGTTTGCGCCGATGCCCGAGGCTTCCGCCTCCCGGTTCATGAGGGAGTAGGCGTCCTCACGGTTCCGCAGGTCGGGGCAGCACTCCTCCTTAAACCAGCGGTAGATTGCGCCGGTGTTGAAAATGCCCGCCTCCACAATCCACTTGCCCGCCACAGCGGAAGCCTGGCAGAGAACGCGGCAGCTCTTGTCGAAGATGGGTTTGCGGGCGTAGGCGATGACAAAGGAGCCCGTGCCCGTGTTGGCCTCGGCCTTGCCCGGCTCCACTACCCCCAGGGCCACGGCGGCGTTCTGCTGGTCGCCCCCCGCCAATATGACAGGCAGGCCGGCGGGCAGGCCGGTCTCACCGGCCATGGCGGGGGTCAGGCCGCCCGCCACGGAACCGGGGGCCAGCAGCTCGGGAAGCCGCTCATGGGTGACGCCCGCGATCGCCAGAAGCTCGGGGTCCCACTGGAAGGACTCAATGTTCATGAGCATGGTGCGGCAGGCCTGAGACCAGTCGGTGACAAAGCGGCCGGTCAGCTCAAAGGCCACATAGTCCTGCACGCCCAGAAACTTGTAAGCCCCGTTATAGAGGTCGGGGCGGTTGGCCTTGAGCCAGAGCAGTTTGGGCAGAACAAAATAGGGGTTGATGCGCAGGCCGGTTTTGCGGTAGAGGGCCTCCATGCCGTAGTGTTCGTTCAGCCAGTCGCACTGAGGGAGCGTCCTCTTGTCCTGCCACATGATGGCGTTGTAGAGGGGAACGCCGTTTGGATCGACGGGGATGAGGGAGGAACGCTGGGAGGTGATGGAGATGGCCTCGGCGGAAAGACCCTTTTCCCTCAGAAACGCGCCGGTCTCCCGCAGGGTCTTGCAGGCGGCCTCCTTCCAGGTGGCGGGGTCCTGCTCGACCTGGGAAGGCGCGGGGAAGAAGGTGTGGTATTCCTGACCGCTGGTGAAGAGAATCTGACCGTCCGCACCGTAGAGCACGGAGCGCATGCTGGATGTTCCAACGTCAAGGGCGATGATGTATTTCATGGGGACCTCCTGTACCGCGATGTGATATACAGAGTATGTTTTTCAGAGAAAGATGGTTGTAACGGGAGATTTTTTTCTGTATAATTTGATTGGCAGTAAAAAATCTACTTAACACAATTTACTACGAACGGAAAGCTGCTGTCAAGACTTTGGAGGGGGCGGCTGTTCACAAAGTTTCCGGGAGGCCCGCCTCCTCTTTTTGTTAAAAATTTGCTGTAATTATTAAGGAGGAAATTGCCATGAATCGACCGGTTCTTGCCATCACGATGGGGGACCCCGCGGGCGTCGGCCCGGAGGTTGCCGCCAAGGCGCTGGGCCATGAGGAGCTCTATGGGCGGTGCCTGCCCGTCGTCATCGGGGACGAGCAGCCCATCCGGGACGCGCTGGAGGCCGCGGGGCTGGATCTGAAGCTCAATCTCATCGGCAGTCCTGCGGAGGCCATGGGGAAGGCCGGAACATTGGACCTGATCCCCCTGGGGCTCATTGGGCCGGGGGATTGGCAGTACGGCGCAGTCAGCCCGAAGGCCGGGGAGGCGGCGTACCGCTATGTGGAGAAGGGTATCGCCCTGGCCATGGCCGGGGAGGCGCACGCCGTGGTCACCGGCCCTATCAACAAGGAGGCGGTCAACCTGGCGGGCCATCACTACGCCGGACATACGGAGATATTTGCCGCGCTCACCGGGGCGAAGGACTACGCCATGCTGCTGACCTCCCCCACCCTGAGGGTCATCCATGCCACGACCCATGTCTCCATGCGGCAGGCCTGCGACCGGGTGACCAAAGAGCGGGTGCTCACGGTTATCCGGCTGGCCCGGGAGGCCATGGTCATGTTGGGTATCGAATCCCCGCGCATCGGCGTGGCCGGGCTCAACGCCCACTGCTCGGAGCACGGCCTTTTCGGGGACGAGGAGGAAAAGTGGATTGCCCCGGCGGTTGAGGCGGCCCGGGCGGAGGGCATTGGCGCGGAGGGCCCTGTTCCGCCGGACACGGTGTTTGTCAAGGCCATGGGCGGGCTCTATGACGTGGTAGTCGCCATGTACCATGACCAGGGACACATCCCCCTCAAGCTCAGCGGGTT
>JAHZEH010000006.1:10150-23647 GCA_019421925.1 Clostridia bacterium | reverse complement strand
CGTCTGATGAAAGAAAACGAGGGAATCATCAAGACCGGGCGCACCCATCTTCAGGATGCCACTCCGATCACATTCTCCCAGGAGATCAGCGGCTGGAAAAACATGCTGGAGAAGTCCAGAGAGATGCTGGTGATGAGCCTTTCGGGCCTGCGCGAGCTGGCTCTTGGCGGCACCGCCGTGGGCACCGGCTTAAACGCGCCCAAGGGATTTGACGTAGAGGTGGCCAAAGCGGTATCCGAGCTGACCGGCAAGGATTTCAAGACCGCGGCCAACAAATTCCATTCCCTGACCAGCAAGGACGAGCTGGTATTCGCCCACGGGGCCTTAAAGGGCCTTGCGGCAAACATGATGAAGATCGCCAACGACGTCCGCTGGCTGGCCAGCGGCCCCCGCTGCGGCCTGGGCGAGATTCTCATCCCCGAGAACGAACCGGGCAGTTCCATCATGCCGGGCAAGGTCAATCCCACCCAGTGCGAGTCGCTGACCATGGTGGCCGTCCAGGTCATGGCCAACGATGTGGCCGTCTCCATGGCCGCCTCCCAGGGCAACTTCGAACTCAACGTGTTTATGCCCGTGTGCATCTACAACTTCCTCCAGTCCGCAAGGCTCCTTGCCGACGGCATCAACTCCTTCAACAGGAACTGCGCCGTGGGCATCAAGGCCGACCGGGAGAAGATGAGGCACAACCTGTATAACTCCCTCATGCTCGTCACCGCCCTCAACCCCTATATCGGCTATGACAACGCGGCCAAGACCGTCAAGAAGGCCCACAAGGAGAACATCTCTCTCAAGGAGGCCTGCGTGGCCCTGGGGTTCCTGACAGCGGAGAAATTTGACGAGGTTTTCAAACCCGAAGATATGGCGTAAGGAAGTAATAAACATGGAATTTAGCTATTATCCCGGGTGCACGCTCAAGAATAAGGCCGTGGAACTGGACCGCTGCGCACGCGAGTGCGCGGCGGCCTTGGGCGTGACCCTGACCGAAATCCCGCAGTGGCAGTGCTGCGGCGGTGTGTTCCCCATGGCCACGGATGAGTACGCCAGCAAGCTGGCTTCCGTCCGTGCTCTGGCGGGCGCCCAAAGCGGCAGGCTGGTCACGGTCTGCTCCGCCTGCCACCACGTCCTCAAGCGGGTCAACTACGAAATGGCCCACAGCGAGGCCATGGCAGAGCGCGTCAACAACTATATGGCCCCTGATATGTCCTACCACGGCGAAACCCAGGTCCTCCACTATTTGGAGATGCTCCGCGACGTGGTGGGCTTCGACAATCTGAAAAAGCAGGTCAAAAACCCCCTGAAGGGACGCAGGATCGGCGCCTATTACGGCTGCCTGCTGCTGCGTCCCAGCAAGGAGATGGAATTTGACGACCCTGAGAACCCCTCCATCCTGGAGGAGTTCATCCGGGCCCTGGGGGCCGAGCCCGTCCTCTACGCCCAGCGCAATGAGTGCTGCTCGGGTTATGTGGCCCTCGAGTCCCAGGAGGTGGCCCAAAAGCGCCGCGCCGCCATTTTGGACTCGGCCTCCGGCCAGGGGGCCCAGGAGCTCATCACCGCCTGCCCCCTTTGCATGTATAACCTGAATAAGGCCGGACAGGCGCTGCCCGTCCACTATTTCACCGAGCTTCTCGCCGAGGCTCTCGGCGTCAAGTAACGGGAAGGGGGAGGAACATGAGCGTCAATTACAACAATGAAAGGGAGACCATCCTGCGGGTCAGCGGGGTCAATCCCAGAAGATGCATGAAATGCGGCAAGTGCTCCGGCGCATGCCCCGCCTATGACGAGATGGAGTACCATCCCCATCAGTTTGTGGCGATGGTGGAGAAGGGGGACGTCGAGCCCCTGCTCCAATCCCAGTCCCTGTGGTTCTGCCTGACCTGCCTGGCCTGCGTTGAGCGCTGTCCCCGGGGGGTGGAGCCCGCCAAGCTCATCGAGGCTGTGCGGGTGTGCAAGGTCCGCCGCCAGGGCGAAAACCACATGACCCCCAACGATATCCCCGCCCTCCTGGACGACGATATGCCCCAACAGGCGCTGGTGAGCGCCCTGCGCAAATACAGCAAATAGGCCTTGCGGCCTGTCGGGAAAGCGCTCGCTCGCTTTCCCGAGGTCAGCATTCTCTGCCTGGTCGCCCTACGGGCTCCCGGCCGGCGGAAAATATGGGAACAAAATCCTTCGGATTTTATCCGTTCCGGCGCGCTTGTCGCCGGAGCCGGAATGAAGATCAAGGGGCTGCGGCCCCTTGATAATCCCCTTGGATTGGGAGACTTCGTCCCCCTTGCCCCTCTATAGCGGGGGCTGCGGCCCCCGCGCCCCCTTTGGTTTCGGGGGGTACACCCCCGTACCCCCTTTGGGGCTGCGGCCCCTTGGCAATCCCCTGAGGATGGCTAAAATTATAGATCGGAAGTGAAAAGCGTGCAAAAAATAGGCGTATTTGTCTGCCACTGCGGCACCAACATCGCCGGGACCGTGGACGTCCAGGCGGTGGTGGAAGCTGTCAAGAGCGAACCGGGCGTCGTCTACGCGGCAGAATATCAGTATATGTGCTCGGAGGCGGGGCAGTCCCTGATCCGAAACGCCATCAAGGACAACGGCCTGACCGGCGGCGGGGTGTGTTCCTGCTCCCCCCGCATGCATGAGGGCACCTTCAGAAAGACGGCCCAGGCCGCCGGCCTCAACCCCTACATGGTCGAAATCGCCAACATCCGCGAGCAGTGCTCCTGGATACACAAAGACATGAAAACCGCCACCGAGAAGGCGGTCATCCTGGCCCGCGCCGCCATTGCCAAGGTCAACCTGAACGCCCCCCTGACAGCCGGGGAATCTCCCGTCACCAAGCGGGCCCTAGTCATCGGCGGCGGCATCGCCGGTATCCAGACCGCTCTGGACATCGCCGACGCGGGCTTTGAGGTGGACATTGTGGAGAAACAGCCCACCATCGGCGGCAAGATGGCCAAGCTCGACAAGACCTTCCCCACGCTGGACTGCGCCGCCTGCATCCTCACCCCCAAGATGGTGGACGCAGCGGCCCATGAGAAGATCAACCTCTACACCTACTGCGAGGTGGAGAAGGTCTCCGGCTTTGTGGGCAGCTTCAAGGTGGATATCCGCCAAAAGGCGCGCTATGTAGACGCCGCCAAGTGCACCGGCTGCGGCCTGTGCACCGAGAAATGCCCCTCGCGCAAGGCCAAAAATGAGTTCAACCTGGGGATGGACACCCGCTCCGCCATCTATATCCCCTTTGCCCAGGCCGTGCCCAAGCTGCCGGTGATCGACCCCTCCGCCTGCATCAAGTTCAAAACGGGCAAATGCGGCCTGTGCGAGAAGAACTGCGCCGTGGGGGCCATCAAATATGACCAGCAGGACGAGATCTTCACGAGGGAGTACGGCGCCATTGTGGTGGCCACAGGGTTCAACCCCATCTCCGTGGAGAAGTTCGACGAGTTCCAGTACTCCCAGAGCCCGGACGTCATCACCTCCCTGGAACTGGAGCGCCTCATGAACGCCGCCGGCCCCACCGCCGGCCATCTGGAGTGCCCCTCCGACCACAGGCATCCCAAGGACATTGTGTTCATCCAGTGCGTGGGTTCCAGAGGCGAATCCTGCCGTGAAAAGCCCTACTGCTCCAAGATCTGCTGCATGTACACGGCCAAGCACGCCATGCTCATCCGGGATAAATACCCGGACGTCAACGTCCATGTTTTCTATATCGACGTGCGCACCCCCGGCAAGAACTTCGACGAGTTCTACCGCCGGGCCGTGGAGGAGTACGGCGTGGATTACATCAAGGGCATGGTGGGCAAGGTGGAGCCCAAAAACGGCAGGCTGTCCGTCCAGGCCAGCGACCTGCTCATGAACAAGCAGCTCCACCTGGAGACCGACCTGGTGGTTCTCGCCACCGCCATCGAGCCGGATAAGAGCGCCCGGCCCCTGGCCACCATGCTCACCGCCAGCATGGACACCAACGACTTCTTCACCGAGGCCCATCCCAAGCTCCGCCCCGTGGAGAGCCCCACGGCGGGCGTCTTCCTCTCGGGCGTGTGCCAGGGCCCCGAGGATATCCCCGAAACTGTGGCCCAGGCGGGCGCGGCGGCCTCCAAGGTCATCGGCCTGCTGTGCAGGGATAAATTGACGGGCAACCCCTGTGTGGCCCATTCCAACGAGCTGCTGTGCAACGGCTGTTCCGTGTGCGCCAACGTCTGCCCCTACGGCGCGATCGATTATATTGACAAAGAGGTCAACGACGGAGGCGTGAAAGAGACCCGCCGCATCGCCGTGGTCAACGAGGCCGTCTGCCAGGGCTGCGGCGCGTGCACCGTCACCTGTCCCTCCGGGGCCATGGACCTCAAGGGCTTCTCGACCCGGCAAATTATGGCGGAGGTGGATGCGATATGCAAGTAAACGAAGCGATGAACCAGACTGCCGCCTACCGGCCCAAGATCGTGGCCTTCTGCTGCAACTGGTGCAGCTATGCGGGGGCCGACCTGGCGGGCTCCAGCCGCGCCTCCTATCCCGCTGACGTCAAGATCATCCGGGTCCCCTGCTCCTGCCGCGTCAACCCCCTCTTTGTGCTGCGCGCCTTCCAGCGCGGGGCCGACGGGGTCATCCTGGCGGGCTGCCACCCCGGGGACTGCCACTATTCCACGGGCAACTACTATGCCCGCCGCCGCATGACCCTGCTCTTCTCCATGCTGGACTATCTGGGCATTGAGCGGGAGCGGACGAGGGTGGAGTGGATTTCCGCCGCCGAGGGCGCGAAATTCTCCGCCACCATGAACGAGTTCTGCCAGAGCGTCGCCGCTCTGGGCGAGAACAGAAAGCTGAGGGATCTGCGATGCAAGGAGTAGCTGAAAAAATACTGGAGAGATACCGGGCGCTGCTTCAGGAGGGCGCCGTGGACCGCCTCCTCGGCTGGAAGAAGGGCGAATTCTTCTACGACCCCACCCCCGCCGTATTTGTGGGGGAGGAGGGCCTTTCGGATTTCGTCTACGGCGAGTTCTGCGGCAGCAACCTGAGCAAGTACCTCATTGACGAGAGCAAAAAGGAGGGCCGGGTGCTGGTCTGCCTCAAGCCCTGCGACACCTACAGCTTCAACCAGCTCCTGCTGGAGCACCGCATCCAGAGGGACAAGGTCTTTGTTCTGGGCGTGCCCTGCGGCGGCATGCTGGACATGGGCAAGCTCCGGGCGCAGGGTATCACCGGCGCGCTCGACGCCCATGTGGAGGGGGACACCGTCAGGGTCTCCACCCTCTCGGGCGGGGAGAAGTCCTGCAAGGCGGGGAACGCCCTGCTGCTCAAGTGCATGACCTGCAAGGGCAAGGACTTCAAGGCCGCCGACGAGGTTCTGGAGGCGGAGGTCGCAGACAACTCCATGGCCGGCAACCGCTTCGCCATGGTGGAGCGTCTGGAGAACATGACCGCCGGGGAGCGTTTCAATTTCTGGCGGGGTGAGCTCTCCCGCTGCATCCGCTGCAACGCCTGCCGCAATGTCTGCCCGGCCTGTTCCTGCCGCAAGTGCGTCTTTGACAACGACGCCTCGGGCGTGGCCAGCAAAGCCAACGCCGACTCCTTTGAGGAGAACATGTTCCACATCATCCGTGCCTTCCACGTGGCCGGACGGTGCACGGACTGCGGGGAGTGCAGCCGCGTCTGCCCCCAGCATATCCCCCTGCACCTGCTCAACCGCAAATTCATCAAGGACATCGACGAGCTCTATGGGGAGTACCAGGCGGGCGAGAGCCCCGACAGCCGTCCCCCCCTGGCCAACTTCACCAAGGAGGATGCCGAGCCGTCCATTGTCCGAGAGAGAGGGAGGGCCTAGCGCATGTATAAAATTTCCACTGAAAAACTGCCCGAGCTGTGGCATGCTCTCGCCGAAGGCCGGGAGCTCTACCTCCCCATTGAGAAGGGTGGGGTGGCCGGGTTCCGCCTCTGGACAGAGGGCGCCAGGGTCAAGCTGGATGGTCTCAATACCGTCAAGTCCCCCAAGGACGCTTTCTTCCCCCAGAGCGAAAACATGGCCCGCTTTCAAGTCGAGGGCAAAGCCATCTCCGTGGAGGCCCAGCTTCCCGGGGAAAAGACGGCCGTGTATTTCGGCGTCCGGGCCTGCGACGCCAGGAGCTTCGACATTCTGGACGCCGTTTTTCTCAGCGACCCCGCCGACGCCTACTACAAGGCCCGCCGGGAGAACGGGATCATCGTCACTCTGGCCTGCACAGCGCCTGAGGAGACCTGCTTCTGCACCGCCTTTGGCATCGACCCCACCGCGCCGGCGGGGGACGTGCGCTGCGCGCTGTGCGGGGACTCCCTCTTCTGGGAACCCCTGACGGACAAGGGCCGGGCCCTGACTGAGGCGGCCGCCCCCCTGCTTGCCCAGGCGGAGTCCGGGGACGAAGCCGCCCTCTCCGCCCAGACGGAGCAGACCAAGGCTTCCCTCGGCAACCTCCCCTTCGGCAGGATCAGCCTCAAGGGCTGGGACGGGGAGCACCTTAACGAGAAATTCAACTCCCCCAAGTGGGCGGAGCTGTCCAGGGCCTGCATCGGCTGCGGCGCCTGCACCTTTGTGTGCCCCACCTGCCAGTGCTATGACATCCGGGATTTTGACACCGGCCACGGCGTCCAGCGCTTCCGCTGCTGGGACTCCTGCATGTACTCCGACTTCACCCGCATGGCCCACGGCAACCCCAGGAAGACCCAACTTGAGCGCTTCCGCCAGCGGTTCATGCACAAGCTGGTCTACTTCCCGGCCAACAACGGCGGCATGTACTCCTGCGTGGGCTGCGGCCGCTGCCTGCAAAAATGCCCCATCTCCATGAATATCGTCAAAGTCATCAAAGCGTTGGGAGGCGAAGGCAATGAATGAACTCAATAACGCGCTCATCCCCGCCATCGGCGTTGTGACCGACGTGCGCCGGGATACCCCCGACGTCAAGACTTTCCGGGTGGTCGGGCTGGACGGCAAAAAGTGCTTCGAGCACATCCCCGGCCAGTGCGCCATGCTCTCCATCCCCGGCGTGGGAGAGGCCATGTTCTCCATCACCTCCTCCCCCACCAACGAGGAATATATGGAGTTCAGCATCAAGAAGTGCGGCTGCCTGACGGGCTGGCTTCACGCCATGGACGCAGGCCAGCAGATCACCATCCGCGGGCCCTATGGGAACGGCTTTCCCGTGGAATCCGCCCTCAAGGGACAGAACCTGCTCTTCATCGCGGGCGGCATCGGCCTGGCCCCCCTGCGCTCCGTCATCAACTACTGCATCCACTACCGGGACAATTACGGCGACATCGACATCGTCTACGGCGCCCGTTCCGCCGACGACCTGGTGGACCTCCAGGAGATCCAGGAGCAGTGGAGCAGCATCGAGGGAGTGCGCGTCCATCTGACCATCGACCGGGCCCAGGAGGGCTGGGACGGCAACGTGGCCTTCGTGCCCACCTATGTCAAGGAGCTGGGTTTTGATACCAACCGCATCGGACTGGTCTGCGGCCCGCCCATCATGATCAAGTTCGTTCTGCAGGCCCTCTCTGAATTGGGCTTTGAGCGGACCCAGGTCTATACCACCATGGAGCTCAAGATGAAATGCGGCGTGGGCAAATGCGGCCGGTGCAACATCGGCAACAAATACGTCTGCAAGGACGGCCCGGTCTTCCGCTTCGACCAGTTGGACGAACTGCCCAGCGAATATTGATGGAGAGGAAAAATCAATGGAAAATATGGTTCACGTTTACCTCATGGGGAAACAGTACGAGGTCCCCGCAAGCCTGACCATCATGGGGGCCATGGAGTACGCGGGCTACCAGCTCGTGCGCGGCTGCGGCTGCCGGGGCGGTTTCTGCGGCGCCTGCGCCACCATCTACCGCATCAAGGGAGACCGGGAACTGCACGCCTGCCTGGCCTGTCAGACCCAGGTGCAGGAGAATATGTATGTCGCCACCCTGCCCTTCTTCCCCCTGGAGAAGCAGGTCTATGATATGAATAAGATCAAGCCCGCCCAGGCGGTCATGATGCAGCTCTATCCCGAGATCTACAGCTGCATCGGCTGCAACGCCTGCACCAAGAGCTGCACCCAGGGCCTGAACGTCATGCAGTACATCGCCTACGCCCAGCGGGGCGAATTTGAGAAGTGCGCCGAGGAGTCCTTCGACTGCGTCATGTGCGGCGTCTGCTCCTCCCGCTGCCCCGCCGGCATCTCCCACCCCCAGGTGGCCCTGCTGGCCCGCCGCATCACCGGCAAGTACATCGCCCCCGAGGCCAAGCATCTCACCGCCCGGGTGGAGGAGATTGAACGGGGCGATTTCAACGCCCTTATCGAGAGCCTGATGCAAAAGCCGGTGGAGGAGCTCAAAGAGCTCTACAACCACCGCGACATTGAGAAATAAAGGGGGGAACGACATGTTGACAACCGAAATGCTGGACAGCATCAAAAAAGTGGAGGCCACCCGCCGGGCGCGTATGGCCGCCGAGCCCCGCCGCATGACGGCGGAGGAGAAGGAGTCGCTGCTCAAACAGTTCCACCCCGATTACATTGAACAGGAATTTGAGGTTCTGAAGATGGGCCCCAACCAGGGCGAGAAGGTTCCCAGAGAGCTGGCCGCCCTGCTCCAGGCCCACAGCCGCATCAAGGACAGGAAAATCGACCTCCAGGACGTGCGCTACGATGTGGACGTGCTGGTGATCGGCGGCGGCGGCGCGGGCGCGTCCGCAGCCATCGAGGCCAACGAGGGCGGCGCGGACGTCATGATTGTCACCAAGCTGCGCATGGGCGACGCCAACACCATGATGGCCGAGGGCGGCATCCAGGCCGCCGACAAGCCGGGCGACCCCCCCGCTATCCACTATCTGGACGCCATGGGCGGCGGTCACTTCGCCAACAGGCCCGAGCTGCTCAGCAAGCTGGTCATGGACGCCCCCGACGCCATCAAGTGGCTCAATGAGCTGGGCGTTATGTTCGACAAGGAGCCGGACGGCACCATGGTCACCACCCACGGCGGCGGCACCTCCCGCAAGAGGATGCATGCGGCCGCGGACTACTCCGGCGCGGAGATCATGCGGGTTCTGCGCGACGAGGTCATGAACCGGGGCATCCGAATCGTGGACTTCACTTCCGCCATCGAGCTCATCCTGGACGACGAGGGCAAGGCCGCAGGCGCGGTGCTGCTCAACATGGAGACGGGCGAGCTCATGGTGGCCAGGGCCAAGACGGTCGTCATCGCCACGGGCGGCGCAGGCAGGCTCCACTACCAGGGCTTCCCCACCTCCAACCACTACGGCGCGACAGCGGACGGCCTCATCCTGGGATACCGTGCGGGCGTCCCCCTGCTCTACGCCGACACCCTCCAGTACCATCCCACGGGCGCGGCCTATCCCTCCCAGATTTTCGGCGCGCTGGTGACCGAGAAGGTGCGCTCCATGGGCGCCATGCTGGTTAACCGGGAGGGCGAGGCCTTCATGCATCCCCTGGAGACCCGCGACGTGTCCGCCGCCTCCATCATCCGTGAATGCAGGGAGCGGGGCAAAGGCATTCCCACCCCCGGCGGCTTCGGGATCTGGCTGGACACCCCCATGATCGACATGATCCATGGCCAGGGCACTCTGGAGAAGCGCCTGCCCGCCATGCTGCGCATGTTCCTCAAGTATGACATCGACATGCGCAAAGAGCCCATCCTCATCTATCCCACCCTGCATTATCAGAACGGCGGCCTCAAGATCGGGGCCGACGGACAGACCGCCGTGGAGAACCTGTATGTGGCGGGCGAGGCTGTGGGGGGTATCCACGGTCGCAACCGCCTGATGGGCAACTCCCTGCTGGACATCATTGTCTTTGGCAGGAACGCCGGCAAACAGGTGGCCCGGAAGTTCAGGGACGTCAAGGTGGGCGCGCTCTCCCTGGACCACGTGCGCAAGTTTGAGGAGGCGCTCGAAGCCGCGGGCATCGAGACCAGCCTGGTCTCCCCCAAGCTCCTGCCCGACTACCGCCGCAAAGAGATCCAAGAAGCCTGACAATAAGGAGAAGCCAATCCCATGCCAATGCTTGCTGAAGTCCTGGAAACCCTCATGATCCTCAGCTTCGGGGTCTCCTGGCCCATGTCCATCCTGCGTTCCTACCGCTCCCGCTCCACCAGGGGCAAGAGCGTCATGTTCCTGATCTGCATCTTCTGCGGCTATATCTGCGGCATCGTGTCCAAACTGCTGGCGAACAATCTCAACCTCGCCTTCTGGTTCTATATCCCCAACATCATCATGGTGGGGACGGACATCTGCCTGTACTTCCGCAACAAGAAAATTGAGGCGGCTGAGGCCGGCGCAGACGCCGCCTAGCCCCTCGTTTCTTCCAGCAGGGCGCGGTATGCCATGAGGCCGCGCCCTGCTTTTGTTTGGGAGGAGGTCTGCGGGGGACGCCGTCCCCCGCCCCCCTGCTCAAGGGGCATCGCCCCTTGAGCATCCCTTTTTATTGGCAGAAGCCCCCGGAATCATCCGGGGGCTTCTGCGGTATACTTGCGGAATTATCCCTCACGGGCTGACTCCTCCCTCTCCGTGGCAGGGGGCGCCTTCCGCGAGAGCTCTCCCCTCCCCAGCCCGTTCTCCCTGGCCATATGCCGCCACCCCATCTCGGCGGCCGCCTTGTAGAGGAACCGGGGAAAGTTGGGATTGATATAGAGATTTTCTGCCGGAGCCGCCTGGCCAATGAGCCCGGCCATCCCCTGGAGTGCCCTGCCCAAGTTGGCCTTGGGGCCCTTTCCCATGGGTATCTTGTCCAGGCCAACCAGCATCCCGCCTCCGCCAACGCCCAGCCCCAGACCCCAGGCCTGCCCGGCCCTGGCACACCAGTGCTCCATCATCTCCAGGGCCAGATCGGCCTGGCAGCCCTCGTAAAACCCGCAGTTGGCAATGGCAAAGACCTGCCGTTTTTTCCCGTCAGCCGCGAGCCGCCCCTCCAAAACCGTCAACCAGCGGAGGAGATGGGAGGGAATTCCATCGACATAGAGAGGAAAGGCAAACACCAGCATATCGCATCCCGCGATGCCCGAGAATACCTCCTCCTCTATCCGGTCGTTCCTCAGATGGAAGCGCCCCAGCCCGGTTCCCTCCTCCAGCATCCCCGCAAACCCCTGCAGGATGCAGCCCGAGGCGCTGTCCTTGGCCTTGGGGCTCCCATTGATCAGCGCAATTCTCATAGCAATCCCTCCAGCTCTGCGGCGCTCTCCCCAAAGGCCACCTGCCGTACCTCGCAATACAGATTATCTGCCAGGGAGCGCACCCAGCTCTCCGCCGTCTGCCGCTCTCCCCGGGTCAGCCCGTCCCCATAGAAGAGGGACCGCAGGATCAGCGTCTTTGGGTAGCGCTGCCTGTGGTGCATCTCCCCTCCCTTGATGACGAAGCAGGGGTGGATATACCCGATGCTCCTGTCCAGGACATTCTTGACAAAAGGGCTGGGGCCGCCATAGCAGCACCGGCTGACCAAGACCAGCTCATCGCATTGGGCGATACAGGCCCCCATATCCCCGTAGGCGTCCCGGATCACGCATTGCCCGGGGGTCCTGACCCAGCAGCCGAAACACCCGGTACAGGGGTGTATCGGGCTGCCCGGACGGACAACCGCCCCATATTCCCCCTCCCCGGCAAAAGGAATCTCTCTGTCGTGAATGAGAAGCCGGGCCGGCCTCTCCTCTCCGCCGCTTTGCTCCATGTTCTCATGCTCCTATCCGTTGGATTGTTTTTTCATCATATCACATTCTAAAAGCGGAAATCATCCGGGATTTGGAGGTTTCTGGTCGAAGTTCATAAACTGGTCAAATATTCATGTTATACTGTTTTTAAAAGATGAGGTATGAGACCCATTCTCACGGAAATGGAAGGATAAAGACTTGAAGAACACCGCATCCACCCCCCGCGTCCAGCGCATGGCCCGGCGCGTCCTGGCGGGGATCACAGCCCTCTGCTGCCTGGGCCTTGCCGCCTGCGGCTCCCCTGCCCCCACCCCCACGCCCAGCCCCAGCGCAAGCCCCGGCATGGAAGTCATTGCCGCGCCCTCCTTTACGCCTGCCCTGACGCCTTCTCCCACCGCCACCCCCGGGCCCAGCACGCTGCCCGCCACAACGGAGCAGCCCCTGCTCCCCACCTCCATGCTGCCCGCGCCCGGGGAACAGCGCTATGCCTCCGGCAGCATCCCCCTGCCCGACGGGGGGCGTATCCTCGCCGCCCTCAGCCTGATCTGCCAGTCCAGGCCCCTGGGCAGCGCCCAGGAGGAGGCCGTTGGCAATTTGATTGAGCGGGAACTCGCCGCCGCGGGGCTGACCGTCACAAAACAGCGCCTCACCCCCGAGACCACGGGGTTCACCAGGGCCACGGCCGTCAACCGCCTGAGCACCGGCTCGGGCGCGGTGGAGCTCACGCCCATCACCGGTTCAGCTGAGGGAAATGTCTCCGGCCCTATCCTCTTATACCGGGAGAACGACCCCATCCCCGAGTCCGTAGAGGGATGCATTGTCATCGCACCGGTGACCTCCCCCCTGCTCGGCCTTATCCAGGCCATGGATCTGGGCAAGCCCGCCGGTTATGTCCTGGTGGGCGACAGCCAGACAGCCTTCGCCGTCATGAACAACCTGAGAGGCTCCATTGTAGCCCGGGCGGACAGCATGGACGGCCTTCCCAAAACGGGCCACGGCGTCCTCTCGGTTCTCTTCGGCGCCCAGAACTACGAGAGCTATAACATCCAGGGCAGCCTCGGACAGGGGGACAAGATTCTTCTGCTGTGCGCCCACTATGACAGCTATCCCCTCTCCCCAGGCGCCAACGACAACGGCGCGGGCGTGGCACTGCTGCTGGAGCTGGCCCGCCTGGCCGCCCCACTGAAGGACCAGTTGGGCTATGAGCTGCGCTTTGTGTTCTTCACGGGCGAGGAGGACGGCCTCATCGGTTCAACCTATTATGTTCAGAATCTGACGGCCGGGGAAAAGGACAGGCTGGCGGCCGTGGCCAATCTGGACATGTTTGCCGCCGCTGCGGGCGGGGAACCCCGCGTCTATACCAGCGACGGGGAGTCCAACTTCGCCACCAATTCCATCGCTGTCGCACTCTCGGGCTATGACCTGCGCCTGCCAACCTTCCTCAAGGAGGACCGCTCCGACCACGCCGTCTTTACGGCCATCGGCGTGCCCGCCCTGATGATCGCCCAGAGCGACGACGACACGGCCTACCACAGCCCGGCCGACACCATTGACGCCCTCTCCATGGACTACATCGATACAGCTTGCGCCTGGTGCATGGCCCTGATCCTCTCGGCAGTGGACTAACAAGCCAAAGCTGTCAGGCTTTTTCTCACCCTCTCCACAGAAAAACCCCCGTTTATCCACACTTATGTGTATAACTTGTGGATAATACGGGGGTTTTCAACGTTTTTACAGAGGTTATCCACAGGTTTTCCGCCCTATTCTGTGGATAACTTCATCCCAAAACCTATTTCTTACGCCAGAGAGAGGGGGCAAACAACAGCAGCATGGGGA
>JAHZEH010000006.1:0-10140 GCA_019421925.1 Clostridia bacterium | reverse complement strand
GTTGGCGCTGAGCACCAGCTTGGAACCCACCGTAAACCCCGCAAAGTTGCCCGCAGGGCCGACAATGCTCAGGCCGGGCCCAACGTTGTTGAGACAGGTGCAGACGGCGGAGAAGGTGGTGGTAAAGTCAAAGTTGTCCAGGGCCACCAGGAGGGTGGAGAGGCCGAAAATCATGATATAAACCATCAGAAAAACCGCGGTGCCCCGCACAACCGTGGCGTCCAGGGGCTTGCCCTCCAATTTGACCACACTGACCGAGCGGGGGTGGAGCAGGCTTCTGAACATGATGATGATGCGGGAGGTCTTGAGCCCGCCCGCCGTGGACCCGGCGCAGGCCCCCATCATCATGAGCAGCAGCAGAATGATGCGGGAAAATTCCGGCCACATATCAAAATCGGTGGTGGCAAAGCCTGTTGTCGTGATGATGGACCCCACCTGAAAGGACGCATAGCGCAGGCCCTGGGCCAGCCCTCCGTAGAGTGGGGCGATGTTGACCGTGATGGCCAGGATGGCCACGGCGATAATCCCCAGATAGGTCCTGAGCTCTTCGCTGCGCAGCGCGTGGCGGAAGTCCCGGATGAGCAGAAAGTAATAGAGGTTGAAATTGATGCCGAAGAGGATCATGAACACCGTCACGACCACCTCTATATAGACGCTGTTGTAATAGCCGATGCTCGCAGACTTGATGCCGAAACCGCCCGTGCCCGCAGTGCCAAAGGCCGTGCACAGGCTGTCGAATACGGGCATGCCCCCGCAGATCAAAAAAACAAATTCGATCACCGTCATGACAATGTAGATGCCGTATAGGATCATGGCCGTCGAGCGGATGCGGGGCACCAGCTTGCCCACGGTGGGGCCCGGCACCTCCGCGCGCATCAGATGCATGGAGCGGTCCCCCGCCAGCGGCACAATCGCCAGCACAAACACCAGCACACCCATCCCCCCCACCCAGTGGGTGAAACTGCGCCAGAAGAGCATTCCGCGGCTCATGGCCTCTACGTTTTTAAGGATGCTCGCCCCCGTTGTAGTGAAACCCGAAACCGTCTCAAAAAAGCAGTCAATAAAGGAGGGGATCTCCCGGCTGATATAGAAGGGAAGCGCGCCGAAAAGCGAAAGGAGAATCCAGCTCAGCGCCACAATTACAAAACCCTCCCGGGCATAGATGACTTTATTGTCCACCCGCCGGGCGCTCAAAAGGGTCCCCAGCACCAGTAGAATGCCTATGGTGATGAGAAAGGCCACTAGTCCGTCTATCTCCCCATAGATCAGAGCAACAAGAGCGGAGACGGCCATAAGCGCCGCCTCCACCTGCATGATATGCCCCACGATCTTGCCAATCATCCGGTAATTCATGCGCTCCGTCCCCCCTTACTTTACAATGTCCGCTAAGTCGAACAGATGGGGGTTGGTGGTGATGACAATAACGGTATCCCCCAGCTCGATGGCGTCGTCACCTCCCGGGAAGATGACCCTGCCCCTGCGCAAAATGCAGGCGATGAGCAGATTGGCCTTGAGCTCCAGCTTTTTAAGAGGCACCTTCAGGAAGGGCGCCGCGCTGCGCACCCGGAACTCCAGCGCCTCCGCCTTGCCGTCGACGATCTTATAGAGGGTTTCAACATTGCTGCCCATGGAGTTTTGCATACCGCGCACATAGGAGAGAATCTGATTGGTGGAGGTCAGTTTGGGAGAGACGATGGTCTCGATGCCCGTATCCCCCAAAATACCCAGCAGGGACAGCCTGTTGATCTTGCAGATGACCTTGGGCACCCCTTGGGTGGAGGCATACATGGCCAGGATGATGTTCTCCTCATCGAATCCAGTCAGCGAGACAAAGGCGTCCGCGTCCCTCAGCCCCTCCTCCCGCAGAAGCTCCTGATCGGTGCCATCCCCGCAGATGATATCCGCTTTGGGCAAAAGGCTGGAGAGGAATTCACACCGCTCCTGGCTCTGTTCGATAATCTTCACGTGCATACCGGAGGCGAGAATCTGCCGGGCGAGATAGTAGGCAATCTTGCCCCCGCCCACAATAACAACCGCCTTGATCCTCTGGCGCAGGATACCGAGGGCCCGGAATACGGCCTCCATGTCCGCGTGGGAGGCTGTGATATGGATTCTGTCCCCCGGCTGAAGCACGAAGTCGCCGCTGGGGATATACACCTCCTCCCTCCTCTGAACGGCGCACACCAGCAGCTTGACCTTCAATTTTGAGGGGATGGAATTGAGCGCCCGGCCAATCAGGGGGCTGCCCTCCTCCAGCTTGATCTCCACCAGCTCCACCACGCCCTTGCCAAAGAGCTCAATCTTCAGGGCGGAGGGCATACGCAGGTTGCGCGCAATCTCCGTGGAGGCGGCCAGCTCGGGGTTGATGGCCATGGAGAGGCCCAGTTCCTCTTTCATGGTGACGAGCTGCTCAGCGTACTCCTGGCTGCGCACCCGGGCAATGGTGTGCTTCACACCCAGTTTCCGTCCCACCAGGCAGCAGAGCATATTAATCTCGTCGGCAGAAGTGACTGCGATGAGCAGATCAGCCCTGGCCGCGCCCGCCTCCTTCAAAACACTGTAGCTCGCGCCATTGCCGGGGAAGCTCATCACGTCCAGAATCCCTGTACTTGCCAGAGCCTGTTCGCTCTTGTCCACAACCACAATGTCGTGCCCCTCGGTACAGAGCTGCTCCGCCAGGGCAAATCCTACTTTACCGCAGCCTACGATGACGATATTCATGACCTACTCCTACCATTATTTCAGCGCGGCCCTATCCGCGCTATTTTGCTCTAATCATACCACAAAATCTGTCCAATTCCATCAGAAATCGACAGCCTTCAGGCCGGGCTTAAATCGGCCCTGGGAGGCCCCCCTCCTTCTCCTGCGAACAGTGGGTTTTCCCCTCCTCCGAGTAGCACAAATATGTCAAAAACTCTTGACGAAACGCGCCTCTTGGGTTAAAGTATTTTCAGACGTAAAAAATTTACGATGTAGTTTTTTACAGCGTAAACATTCAACGTTGCGAATCGGAAAGGAGGGACTCCCTCTGGAAACCAGCACGCTCTTTACGGAGATTCGAACAAAATACAACACCTTTTCCGCCGCTCAGAAAATCATTGCAAATTACGTTTTGGAAAACAGCGAGAAGGTCATCCTTCTGACAATCTCCGACCTGGCAGCCGCATGCAACACCAGTGAGACCACCATCCTGCGTTTTCTGCACAAGCTGGGCTATAATTCCTATCAGGTGTTCCGCGTGAAGATGGCCCAGGACGTCGGCATGAGCAGCAACGACCAGCTCTCCCACACAGTCTACGAGGAGATCATCACAGGGGACGACATCGCTTCCATCAAGCGCAAGGTCATCCTCTCCACCATTGCCTCCATTCAGGACCTCTCCCAGCTCCTCTCAGACGAGAGTATCGAGGCGGCCCTGGATCTGCTTTTCCATGCCAACCGCGTTTATTTCTACGGGGCGGGCGCCTCGGCCAGCATCGCCAGCGACGCCTTCCACAAGTTCTCCCGGCTGGGCCTCAACTGCTTCACCACCAGCGACTCCCACATGATCAGCATCCTGGCCAGCCATACAAACGAACACGACGTCATCTTCTACGTCTCCCACTCCGGTGAGAGCCGGGAGGTGCTGGACAGCTCCGCCCTGGCCAGGGCATGCGGCTGCAAGATCATCGCCATGACCAGTTACCCCCACTCCTCCGCCGCTCAGATGTGCGACGTATGCCTGCTCAGCTCCACCAATGAGACCAAATACCGCTCGGACGCCATGGTCTCGCGCATCGTGCAGCTTTGCATCATCGACATCCTGCAAGTCGCCCTCATCCTTCGCATGGGCGAAACCGGGCTCAACAACCTGAACACTTCCCGCCTGGCCGTGGCGAAGATGAAAACCTGATCCCCCTATAGTTTCTCTATATTCTACATTCTATGACTCGGAGGTACACTCAAATGGCACGTAAAGTCAAAGCGCTGGCAATCGGCGACGCAATGATCCACGGCGAAGCATTCGGCAAAGCCGTCGAAAAGAATCTCTCCAACTTCGTGGACCAGGTGGTCTGCGGCGAGTGGGAGAGCGACTATCCCAAGCTCCAGAACCGCCGCCTCATCGTCGAACAGCAGGGACCCGAGGTGGAGGTCGTTGACGACACCATCCTCAAAGAGGGCGGCGACGCCGAGATCCTCACCGGCCTGTTCGTCCCCGTCTCCTCCAAGGTGATGGACGCCATGCCCAACCTGCGCGTGGCGGGCGTCTCCCGTGCCGGCCTGGAGAACGTCAACGTCATCGAGGCCACCAAGCGGGGCGTCGTGGTGTTCAACGTCATGGGCCGCAACGCCCACGCCGTCTCCGATTTTGCCGTCGGCATGATGCTGGCTGAGGCCCGCAACATCGCCCGCGCCCACTACTCCATTAAGAACCACGAGTGGCGCAAGAAGTTCTTCAACAGCGACGCCGTCCCCGAGCTCAACGGCAAGACCATCGGCCTGGTGGGCTTTGGCTATATCGGCCACCTCGTGGCCAAAAAGCTCTCTGGCTTTGACTGCAACGTCATCGTCTACGACCCCTATGCCAAGGAGGAGGACATCAAGGCCTCCGGCTGCACCAAGGTGGAGATCGAGGAGCTCTTTAAGACCGCCGATTTTATCTCCATCCATGCCCGCCTGACCGAGGCCAACAAAAAGATGATCGGCGCCGAGCTTCTGAACATGATGAAGCCCACCGCCTACTTTATCAACACCGGCCGCGCCGGCCTGGTGGATCAGGACGCCCTGGTGGACGTGCTCCAGAAGGGCAAGATCAAGGGCGCGGCTCTGGACGTGTTCACCACCGAACCCCTCCAGGACGAGCGCTTCATTGAGCTGGACAACGTGACGCTGACCACCCATATCGCCGGCACCACCACCGACGCGCTGACCAACTCCCCCTACCTGCTCACCGAGGACATCCGCAAGTTCCTCGCCGGCGAGCAGCCCCGCTTCATCGTCAACAAGGAAGTGCTCAAGGATGAGCGCGTCATCAAGTGGTTGGAGGGCCTGAAATAAGATGCTGGTCAATCTCGTCTCCATGCTGGGCGAGGCCCAGAAGGGCAATTTCGCCATCGGCTCCTTCAATATCTACAGCTATGAGACCATCCGGGGCGTCATGAACGCCGCTGTGGAGCTGGATAAGCCCGCCATCGTGGCCTTTGGGGCCAACTACCTCAAAAACATGGATCTGGAGAGCGTCCATGACATTGTGGTCAACCTCTCCAAGTCCTGCAGCAACCCGGTGGCCCTGCATCTGGACCACTGCAAGAGCATCGATACCATCCGGGAGGCCCTGGCCGCCGGTTTCACCTCCATCATGTACGACGGCTCCGCCCTCCCCTATGAGGAGAACGTGAAGAATACGGCCGAGGTGGTCCGTATGGCTCACGCCGCGGGCGCCTCTGTGGAGGCTGAGCTGGGCTCCATCAAGGCCGGCCAGGACACCAACGAGGAGGACGCCGCCGAGATCTATACCGATCCCGCCGTGGCCCGCGATTTCGTGGAGCGCACGGGCGTGGACTGCCTGGCCGTCTCCATCGGCACCGTTCACGGCCTCTACAAGGGAACCCCCCGCATCAGCATTGACACCCTGAAGGCCATCAAAAAGGAGGTTTCCGTGCCCCTGGTGCTCCATGGCGGTTCCGGAACCCCCGAGGCCACCATCCGGGAGTGCATTGAGAACGGCATCTGCAAGATCAACGTCAATACAGAGATCTCCGTGTACACCGTGGATATGCTAGCCGCTAAGCTCTCCGCCGAGGGCAAAAAGCCCCATCTCTCCCAGCTCTGCCTGGCTGAAGTGGAGGCCGTCTCCGAGGTCGTCAAAAAGTACATGCGCTTCTTCGCCAACGAGGCGTAGGGGGGTTACGCCGGGGGCTCCGCCCCCGGACCCCCGCGCAAGGGACTTGTCCCTTGCGAATCCCATTTTGACAGCAAAAGAGCCGGAAACATCCGGCTCTTTTGCTGTCTGGGGGAAATCGGGAGGGCCTGGGGACTTTTTAAGATTGTATAACAAGCAACAGTCCCTTTCCGGGAAGCAAAAGGATGGATATTTCCGTCCTTTTGCTTCCCACAGAAAGTTTTGGGGGTCAAGGGGGGCTTTTTCAAAAGTCCCCCTTGCGTCCCCCGTTCCCCCGCAGGGCGGAAATTTCCTCCCGCAGCCTGTCCAGATGGGCGTCCAAGGGGAAAGTCCGGTACTCGGGATAGGGATATGACAGAATGATCCTGCCGTATTCAAATTGGAGAGTATTGCTGAAAATTCCGCGGGCGTAGAGATAGAGGGGCGTCCCATCCGGCCCTGTAAGGGCTATCCGCGCCTGCGCCACATAGCAGGGGCAGGGCAGGCGACTCCATCCCAAACCCGGATACTCCCTGCACAGCGCGTCCAGCATGAGGGAATAGGGGCGGTGGTTCAGGTCGTATGCCCCCGCTCCAAAGCCGTACCACTCCTCCTGAATGCTGAAATCCAAACCCTCCTGGAAGGTTGCGTTCCCGTTGCAGTTCCATCCGCCCGCTTCCAGCGCCTCCTCAAACCGGCCGCACAGGGTTCTCTCAATATGGGGGCCGTAAGGCAGCCCGGAACCGGCTGCATAGAGCAGAGCAAGGAAACCGGCGGCCAGCAGCAGGCCCAGGCCCCATTTTCTCCTCCCGCTTGACAAAGCATCTCCTCCTCCCCTGAAGATTAAAAAGAGCACCCCCGAACAAAAGGGTGCTCTCGCTTTTAACGTGCCCTGACATATGCCTCAATGAGGTTTACCGTGTTCTCAATGCCGAAGGTGCAGCTGTCGATGGCCAGATGGTAGTTCTCGACGCGGCCCCACTTCTTGTCGGAGTAGTAATTGTAAAAACCGGCGCGGCGCTTATCCATCCTGCGGATGGTGTCCTCCGCCTTATCCCTGTCCAGGCCGTAGTACAGCACACAGCGCTCAATCCGCTTCTCCAGCGGGCCGTGTACGAAGACGTTGACCAGATCCGGGTCGCCCGAGAGAATATCGTCGGCACACCGGCCCACGATGACGCAGGAGCCCGCCTTGGCGGCGGCCCGGATGACCTCGGCCTGGAGCAGAAAGAGCTTGTCGGTGATGGGCATGTCTGGCGCGCCCGCAAAACGGGAGCCCACATAGGTCCCGGCCATAGAGTAGAGGAAACCGCTGGTGGCGCTCTCGTCAGCGCCCGCGAGCACCTCCTCGTTCATGCCGCTCTTCTGAGCGGCCAGGGTGATGAGCTCCTTGTCATAGAAGGGGACGCCCAATTTATCCGCCAGCTGCCGGCCGATGATCCTGCCGCCGCTGCCATACTCCCTGCCGATGGTGATGATGCATCTCTTCATGGGGTTTTCCTCCTTACCGGTTCTCAGGTGCAAAGCCGCCCGTCAATTTGAGCCTACCCTCTGGGGGCCGGATTGTCAAGTGGCTTTGCCGGTCCCTCTCCATCCTGTCATCAGAGAATCTTTTTCATGCGCTCCACAGCCTCCAGCGTGCGCTGCGCGTCGCCAAAGGCGGTCAGACGGAAATAGCCCTCGCCGCACTCGCCGAATCCTGCGCCCGGCGTGCCCACCACGTTGCACTCCTCCAGCAGCTTCTGGAAGAAGTCCCAGGAGGCCATGCCATCCGGGCACTTCATCCAGATATAGGGGGAGTTTTTGCCGCCGGTATACCACACGCCCCGCTCGCTCAGGGCGTTTGCAATAACCTGGGCGTTCTTCTTATAGTAGGCGATGGCCGCCCCGGTCTGGGCCTCGCCCTCGGGGGAAAAGACCGCCTCCGCGCCTCTCTGCACGATATAGGGCACGCCGTTGAACTTGGTGGTCTGGCGGCGCAGCCACATCTTGCGCAGGCTCATGCCGCCGCGCTCCAGCTCCTCGGGCACAACGGTGTAACCGCAGCGGGTGCCGGTGAAGCCCGCCTTTTTGGAGAAGGAGCAGAACTCGATGGCGCAGGTGCGGGCCCCCTCGATCTCAAAGATGCTGCGGGGCAGCTCCGATGACTCAATAAACGCCTCATAGGCCGCATCGTAGAGGATGACGGCCCCTCTGGCATTTGCATAGTCCACCCACTGCTTGAGCTGCTCCCGGTTGTAGGCCGCGCCGGTGGGGTTGTTGGGGGAGCAGAGGTAGATCACGTCCGCGTCCGCGGAGGCGTCGGGCAGGGGAAGGAAACCATTCCCCTCGTTGGCCGCCATATAGCTGACCTTGCGCCCCACCATAACATTGGTGTCCACATAGACGGGATAGACCGGGTCGGGCACCAGGACGGTGTTGTCCGCGTCAAAGAGGTCGAGAATATTGCCCAGGTCGCTCTTGGCGCCGTCGCTGATAAAAATCTCGTCCAGGCGCAGCTCTGTGCCCCGCCCGGCGTAATAGCTCTGGATGGCCCCCTTGAGGAAGTCATAGCCCTGCTCCGGGCCATAGCCGCGGAAGGACTCCTTCACGCCCATCTCAGAGACGGCCTTCTGCATGGCCGAAACCACCGCCGGGCACAGGGGCTGGGTCACGTCGCCGATACCCAGGCGGATGATGTCCGCCTCCGGATGGGCCTGCTGATAAGCCGCCACGCGGCGGGCAATGTCCGCAAACAGATAGCTGTCCTTGACCTGCGCATAGTGCCGGTTGATGTTCATATCGTATCCTCCTTGTATTTCATCCGGGACGGTGCGGGGGATTCATCCCTTGAGAATCCCTATTTGGGGGAAAGCAATCCCCCTGAAGCATCAGAGGAAATTGTCCTCCCCCTCGCTGCTCCTTGTATCCTCTCTCACCCGCAGGCGCTCCCGAACCTGTTGGGGATTCATCCCTTGGGCATCCCATTGCAGGGCCAAACGGGTTCCCCCTGAGATATTACTATATCAAACCCCCGGGCGCATTTCCATGATTTTTCATGGGAATGCACCCGGGCAACGGGGTCCAGGGGACAATGTCCCCCAGAGCATCCCCCTCAGTGCCTCAGCGAGGCGGCCACAAACTCCCGGAAGAGGGGATGGGCGTGGTTAGGGCGGCTCTTGAACTCGGGGTGGTACTGGACGGCCACGAAGAAGTCGTTCTCCGGAATCTCGACCGCCTCCACCAGCCTGCCGTCGGGCGAAGTCCCGGAAAAGCGCATCCCTGCCTCCTCCGCGGCCTGACGGTACCTGTTGTTGAACTCATAGCGGTGGCGGTGGCGCTCGGCAATCTCCCCCGCCCCATATGCCCGCTCCAGGATGGTGCCGGGGGTGATGACACAGGGATAGGCCCCCAGGCGCATGGTGCCGCCCAGGGGGATATCCCCCTTCTGATCGGGCATGAGGTCGATGACCGGATCGGGGCCGCCGGGCCGGAACTCGCTGGAATTGGCGCCGGGCAGGCCCAAAACATTGCGGGCAAACTCAATCACCGCTGTCTGCATACCCAGACAGATCCCCAGATAGGGGACATTGTGGGTCCTGGCGTACCGGGCCGCCTGAATCTTGCCCTCAATCCCCCGGTCTCCAAAACCGCCGGGCACCAGAATGCCCGCAAGGTTCCCCAGCAGCCTTTCGGCGCTCTCCTCCGTAACCTCCTCGGCGTCAATCCACTGGATGTCCACCGCCGCGCCGTTCTCGTAGCCCGCGTGGTGCAGAGACTCCACTACAGAAAGATATGCGTCATGGAGCTGCACATACTTGCCCACGATGGCGATCTTTGTGGTCTTATCCACACTGTGCACACGCTCCAGCATCTCCAGCCAGCCCGTCAGATCGGGCTCCGGGGCGTCAATGTCCAGTTCCCGGCAGACGATCTCTGAGAAGTGGTTGCGCTCCAGCATGAGGGGGGCCTCATAGAGCACGTCCACATCCAGGTTTTCAATCACGCAGTCGGGCTTGACATTGCAGAACAGCGCAATCTTCTGCTTGAGGGAGTCGGCCAGAGGGGCCTCGCACCGGGGCACAATGATGCCCGGGACAATGCCGATGGAGCGCAGCTCCTTGACAGAGTGCTGGGTGGGCTTGGTCTTGAACTCTCCGGCGCTCCTGATATAGGGCACCAGCGTCACATGGATGAACAGGCTGTTCTTTTTGCCCACCTCCAGGGACACCTGGCGGATGGCCTCCAAAAAGGGCTGGCCCTCAATATCGCCGGTGGTGCCGCCGATCTCGGTAATGACC
>JAHZEH010000059.1:3682-9533 GCA_019421925.1 Clostridia bacterium | reverse complement strand
TGTCTGCTCTTTGCCGAGCAGGTCAAGGGCAGCCAGACCTTTTATACAGGCATCAACAACGTCAAATTCCGCGGACAGGTCGCGCCGGGGGATACCCTGGAGATCCGCGTGGAGACCACCCGCGTCAAGGAGCCGTTTTATTTTACCAAGGGCGAAGCGAGGGTAAAGGGGAAGCTCTGCGTCAGCGGGGAATTCTCTTTCGCGCTCATGCGGCCCTGATATCTTCGGAGTAAGGGGACGAACGGATTTGTTTTCCAAACTACTGATTGCCAACCGCGGCGAGATCGCCGTGCGCATCATACGGGCCTGCAAGGAGATGGGCATCTCCACGGTCGCCGTCTTTTCCGAGGCCGACCAGGGGGCGCTGCATGTGTCCCTGGCGGATGAGAGCTACTGCATCGGGCCCGCCGCGGTCAGGGACAGCTATCTCAATATCCCCGCCATCCTGACGGCGGCCAAGCTCTCGGGGGCCCAGGCGGTGCACCCGGGCTATGGCCTGCTCTCGGAGAACGCCCGCTTCGCCGGGCTGTGCGGCCAGTTTGGCCTGACATTTATCGGCCCGCCCCCCAGGGTCATCACGTCCATGGGGGACAAGGACGAGGCGAGGCGCACCATGAAGGCCGCCGGCGTTCCCGTCATCCCGGGCAGCGGCCTGCTCAGGGACGGGGAGGACGCCAAGCGGCAGGCCGCGGAGGTGGGCTATCCCCTTATGATCAAGGCCCGGGCGGGCGGCGGCGGCAGGGGTATCCGCATTGTGCGCAGGGAGAGCGAGCTGGAGAACGCCTATCAGGCCGCTTTTGCCGAGGCTCAGGCCGCCTTCGGGGATGGGGCCTGCTATCTGGAGAGGTATCTGACGGACGTCAAGCATATCGAGATGCAGATTCTCTGCGACCACGAGGGGAATGTGGTGTGCCTGGGGGAGAGGGACTGCTCCATGCAGCGCCGGAATCAGAAAATGCTGGAGGAGAGCCCCTCCCCCGCCGTTGACGGCGCTCTGCGCCAGCGGCTCATGGAGTGCAGCGTCCGCGCTGCGCGGGCAGCGGGCTATCTGGGCGCGGGAACGCTGGAATTCCTGCTGGACAAAACCGGTGAGTTCTATTTCATGGAGATGAACACCCGTCTCCAGGTGGAGCATCCGGTCACGGAGATGGTGACGGGGGTGGACCTGGTCAAGTGGCAGATCCGCATCGCCGCGGGGTTGCCCCTGGACTTCTCCCAGGAGGAGGTCGGTTTCTCCTGCCACGCCATCGAGTGCCGCATCAACGCGGAGAATCCCCTGGAGAACTTCCGGCCAAGCTGCGGCAAGGTGGTGCTGCTCCATGTGCCCGGCGGACCCCAGGTGCGTTTTGACACCGCCCTCTACCAGGACTATGTGGTGCCCCCCTTCTACGACTCCATGATCGGCAAGCTCATCGTCTCGGCCAAGACCCGCTCAGAGGCCATCCGCAAGATGCAGGCCGCCCTGTGCGAGCTGGTGATCGAGGGCGTCGAGCACACGGGGGAGTTTCAGACCGAGCTGCTCTCCGCGCCCGCATTCCTGGACGGAAGCTATACGACGGCCTTTTTGGCCGGGAAGGTGCACTAATCAAGCATGCTGACCAAAGACCTGTTTAAAAAACCAAAAAACGACCTGGAGCATGGGGAGGGCGCGCTCCCCGGCACCGGCGCGACCGGGGAGGAGCCCTGCGTGGCCTGCCCCCGCTGCCACAAGGTGCTGTTTGTGCGGGACCTGGAGGACAGCCTCTATGTCTGCGGGCACTGCTCCCATCACTTCCGCATCGGGCCCAGATGGCGTCTGACCAAGCTCCTGGACGAGGGCTCCTTTGAGGAGTTTGACAGGGAGCTGCGCTCCTTCAACCGCATCGGTTTCCCCGGCTATGAGAAGAAGCTGGAGAAGGCCCAGGAAAACAGCGGAGAGGAGGAGGGCGTGCTCACAGGCCGGGGGAGGATCGGCGGATTCCCCTGCGCCCTCTTCGCCATGAACCCGGACTTCATGATGGGCAGCATGGGGAGCGTGGTGGGCGAGAAGATCACCCGCCTGTTTGAATACGCCCTGGGGGAACGCCTGCCCGTCGTGGGCTTCACCGTATCAGGCGGCGCGCGCATGCAGGAGGGCATCTTTTCCCTCATGCAGATGGCCAAGACCAGCGGCGCGGTCCGCCGGCACAGCGACGCGGGGCTGCTCTATGCCGCCGTCCTGACCGACCCCACTTCCGGCGGCGTCACGGCCAGCTTTGCCATGGAGGCCGACGTTATTTTGGCCGAACCCCGGGCCCTTATCTGTTTTGCGGGGCCCAGGGTTATTGAACAGACCATCCGCCAATCCCTCCCTGAGGGCTTCCAGCAGGCGGAATTTTTGCTGCACCGGGGGTTCCTCGACGGCATTGTGGACCGCAGGGAGCAGCGGGCTTATCTCCACACCCTCCTGTTCCTGCACGGAAAGGAGGGGACGCTATGAACGCCTATGAACGCCTGTGCGCCGCGCGGGCCTCGGGCAGGCCGACCGCTCAGTGCTATCTCTCCCAGATTTTCACCGATTTCCTGGAGATGCACGGCGACCGCAGGTTTGGTGACGATCAGGCGGTGATTGCCGGAATAGCCCGCCTGGGGCGGAGGCCGGTGACGGTTGTCGCCCTGGAGAAGGGCAGGGACACCAATGAGAAGATCCGCCGTAATTTCGGCTCCGCCCACCCGGAGGGCTACCGCAAGGCTCTGCGCCAGATGAAGCTGGCCGAGAAGTTCGGCAGGCCGGTGATCTGCATTGTGGACACCTCGGGGGCCTACTGCGGCATCGGCGCGGAGGAGCGGGGCCAGGGCCAGGCTATCGCTGAGAACCTCATGGAGATGATGGCCCTCCGGTGCCCCGTGATCTCCCTGCTGATCGGCGAGGGAGGGAGCGGCGGCGCGCTGGCGCTGGCCGTGGCCGACGAGGTATGGATGATGGAAAACGCCGTGTACTCCGTCATCTCCCCCGAGGGATGCGCCAGTATCCTGTGGAAGGACTCCTCCCGCACCCAGGAGGCCAGCGAGCGGCTGCGCCTGACCGCCGGCGATTTGCTCTCCTTCGGCGTGGTGGAGCGGGTATTTCCCGAGAACGGCGGGGATTTCACCCCCGTTTATCCGGTGATCGCGCAGGCGCTCTCCGAGACGCTGGACCGGCTGGAGAAGCTGGAGACAGGAGAACTGCTCCAGCGGCGTTATGAGAAATTCCGAAAGATTGGGGTGGACGAACCATGATAGCCATCGTGACGGACAGCAGCGCCTACCTGACCCGCCAGGAGGCCCGCAGGATGGGGGTCTATATGGTGCCCATGAGCTATACCTCCGACGGGCATATTTTCAACGAGACTTTTGTCGACGGGAACGGACCCTTTGAGAAGCTGGTCAACTCCGGGCGGGTGTTTACGACCTCCCAGACCATGCTCTCCACCTTTATGAGCACCTTTGAAGAGCTGCTCCAAAAGGGTTATGATATTATATGCCTGACCATCTCCTCCCGGCTGTCGGGAACTTACAGCAGCGCCTCGATCGCCAAGCATGAGCTGGGCAGCGAGCGCATCCACCTGGTAGATACCCGCTCGGTGGCGGGCGGCGCCTATCTGCTGGTGCGGGAGGCGGTGGAGCTGATTGCCTCCGGGCTGGACGCCCTCACCATTGCAGAGAAGCTGCGGGAGATGCGCGAGTCCATCGGCATCGTGTTCTCCGTCAGCGACATGGGCCCCCTGCGCAGAAGCGGCCGGCTGGGGATCGTGCGCCAGTCGGTGGGCACCATCCTGAACGTGCGCCCCATGTTTCAGTGCGTGGACGGGGGCGTGGTGTCCAGCGGCAAGGCCAGGGGCCGGAACGAGCTCATCCGCCAGATGGCGGACTGCGTGTCCCCCAACCCCAAGGCGCTCATCGTCCACAACATTGCTGACCAGAAAGCCGCCCGGCTGCTGTGTGAGGAATTGGCGCGCCGTTTTCCCAAGGTGCCGCTCCAGATGCGCTCGGCGGGCCCTGTCCTGGGCATACACCTGGGTCTGGGGGTATGTGCGGTCGTCTGGGAGAGCATGCCCGAATAGGGCGCGGCGGAAAGGAGGGCCTCCTATGTTGAGACGCATGACGGTTATGCTGCTCTGTGTGCTGCTGGCGCTTTGCGCCGCGGGGTGCGGGGGCGTGCCGGAGGAAAAGCTGGCCCGGGCAGGCGAGGACTGCACGGCGCTGGTGGAGGAATACAACGCTTTGGCGAAGACCCTGGGGGAGAGCGCCCTGGCGGCCGACGAGGACTACACCGCTGCTTTGGATGAGCTGAGGACGGCCGTCGAGGGGGCCAGGGAGACCTTGGCGTCCCTCTCCCAGAAGGGGAGCGGGACGGACGTGGACGCCTATCTCACGGAGATCGCCGGTCTGCGCGAGGATGTGGCGGCAGAGAATGCGAGGGTGGAGGAGGCCATCACCCTGCTGGAGACCCAGGCTGTCCTCCCCGAGGAGGAGCTGATGGAGACGGAGTTTGTGTCAGCCCTGCTCGAAGGCTCCTACGTGTACCGGCCGGACAGCTCTGGCGTGGGCGTGACCACCTATGAATTCGACGGCGTCGGGGGCGGCAGCATGCAGGTGGACGATGGGGAACCGGTCCCCCTGGAATATCAGCTCCTTCTGCGCGACGGCGCCTATGTGCTCTATGTCAGCAGCAACGGGATCATGACCGTCTACTCGCTGGAGTTTGACGGCCAGAGTATCCTGCTGACCGATCAATCCCTTGTGAGTTATAAACTCGCCAAGCAGTGAGAGAAGGGCCGGCCCATTGACTGTGATTCCCCTGGTTCCGGTTTTCTGCATTTTCTGTGCATCCAGGACTGTCAAACCAGGGCTCCCTGATTTGGAATCCCTTTCTGTGCGCCCGGCGGTAGTAGATGACAGGAAAGGGCTTCAGAGAGTGAGGGGATGGAAAAGGCTGGGATGTGTGCCGGAGGGCGTGCCGGTTGGGGCGACCCGCGGCGTGTATGGTACACAGGGTATGGGCGGCGCTGCCGCTATGGATGTAAAAAAGGGGCTTCGGCCCCTTTTTGCGTGTCCGGGGCGCAGATGGAGCCGGTTTGTGATTGGGAGGGGTCTGTCTTTGAACGGGCCTTTCCTTTGGGGAGGCTTGTGTGGTATACTCAATTCAATTTTATGTGGATGGATGAGGAGGGGCCATGAGGAAGCTCGTGTGGGATGAGGAGAGGATGAGGGACCGGGTTTTGGCAGCGAGGGGGGAGACGCTCCCCGCCCTGGTGCTCAAAAACGCCAGGGTGGTCAACGTGTTTACGGAGGAGATCGAGCGGGGCGACGTGGCGATTGAGGACGGCTGCATTGTGGGTGTGGGCAGCTATCGGGGGAGGACGGAGGTGGAGCTGGGGAACGCCTATGTCTGCCCCGGCCTGATCGACGGACACATCCACCTGGAGAGCTCCATGATCGCGCCGCCTGAGTTTGAACGGGCTGTGCTGCCCCACGGCACCACGGCGGTTGCCGCAGATCCCCATGAGATTGCCAATGTGGCAGGCACAGCCGGGATTGAGTATATGCTGCGCACCACGGAGGACCTGGCGCTGGACGTGTTTTTGATGCTGCCCTCCTGTGTGCCCGCTACAAACCTGGATGAGGCGGGGGCGGCGCTGGGGCCCCGGGAGCTGGAGAAATATTACGAAAACCCCAGAGTGCTGGGCCTGGCTGAGATGATGAACGCCTTTGGCACCGTGCGGGCGGACGGGGAGATCATGCGCAAGCTGTGCTGCGCACGCCGCTGCGGCGGACGCATGGACGGACATGCCCCGGGCCTTTCGGGCAATGAGATCAACGCCTATGTCACGGCGGGCGTGGCCTCCGACCA
>JAHZEH010000059.1:2326-3672 GCA_019421925.1 Clostridia bacterium | reverse complement strand
GGTTTCGGCGAGGCACTGGACAAGCTCAGGCGGGGGCAGTGGATCATGATCCGGGAGGGCACGGCGGCCCACAATCTGGAGGCCCTGCTCCCCCTCTTTGATCCGCCCTATTATCAGCACTGTATGCTTGTCACGGACGACAAGCATCCGGGCGACCTGATGGAGAGGGGACACATCGACTATATTATCCGCCGGGCGGTGGAACTGGGGGCGGACCCTGTCCGTGCCGTCAAGATGGGCAGCTTCAATGCCGCCCAGTATTTTGGTTTGGCAGACAGGGGGGCAGTCGCGCCGGGCTACCGGGCCGACCTGCTGGTTGTTGAGGACCTGCGAACCTTTGAGGTCCGGCAGGTTTACAAGGACGGCGTGCTCCGGGCGGAGAGGGGGACGCTGCTTCAGCCCAGCGGAGGACAGGCCCTGCCCTCCTCCGTGCGGGAGAGGGTGTTTCATTCCTTCCATATCGGCCCGGTGCAGGAGGCGGATTTTGCCCTCCGGGAGAGAGGGGAGAACCAGCGGGTCATCCGACTGACGCCCCATGAGCTTCTCACACGGGAGGAGATACTGCCCTGGCCCGGAGAGGGGGGGATGGGCTGTGCGCCAGGCGTGGACCTGGAGCGGGATGTGATCAAGCTGGCCGTATTGGAACGCCACAAGGGCACAGGTCATACCGGGCTGGGATTCCTCTCGGGCTACGGCCTCAAGCGGGGGGCTGTGGCTTCCAGCATTGCCCACGACTCCCACAACCTGATCGTTGCGGGCGTCAACGACAGGGATATGGCGGCGGCCGCCAACGCCGTCATCCGCAACCAGGGCGGCCTGGCCGTGGCGCAGGGCGGAAGGGTGCTGGGGGAACTGCCGCTGCCGGTCGCCGGGCTGATGAGCGAAATGGAGGCCGGCCAGACCGAGGAGAAGCTGCAGGCCCTCAAGAACCTGCTCAGCGGGATGGGGGTATCATCCGGCATCGACCCATTTATGACGCTGGCCTTTGTCAGCCTGCCGGTCATTCCGGCCCTGCGGCTCAATACTTATGGACTGATCGACGTGGCAACCCAGAAGGTGATGCCCGCCGTATTCTAAGGAGGAAAACAGATGCGCATTATGATTGTGGACGGACAGGGGGGCGGCATCGGAAGGGCGCTGGCCGAGAACGTGCGCGCCGCCCTGCCCGAGGCGGAGATCGTCGCCGTGGGAACCAATTCCATCGCCACCAGCAGTATGATGAAGGCGGGCGCGGCGATGGGGGCCACGGGGGAGAACGCCGTCATTTGGAACGCCGGGCGCAGCGACGTCATTCTGGGGCCCATCGGGGTATTCTTTCCCCACGCCATGATGGGGGAGATCACCCC
>JAHZEH010000059.1:0-2316 GCA_019421925.1 Clostridia bacterium | reverse complement strand
GCGGAAGCCCGGACGGGGAGCCGCGCCCATAAGATCGCCGTGCCCGTCAACCGCTGCAATGTGCATGTGGTAGGGATTGTGGAAAGGCCCCTGCGGGAGTATATCGCCGAGGCGGTGGAGGAGGTCAGGAAGTTGGCCGCCGGGTCTTGACGGCTGTACCGCCCCTGTTTATACTAGAACTATAATTGGCTGGCAGAAGCCGGTCTCCTTTTTTCGCGGCCCCATTCCCAAAATGACGGCAGAAGCCGTTGGCTTCCCCAAGGGAAGGACTATTTTGGGAGGACTGATCCTATGAAAAACTTTACCACGAAAAAACTGGTCATTGCCGCGCTGCTGCTCGCCCTGGGGCTGGTGCTGCCCTTCCTGACGGCCCAGATCCCCGAGGTGGGGAGCGCGCTGCTTCCCCTGCACATCCCGGTGCTGATTGGCGGGTTTGTGTGCGGCGCCCCTCTGGGAGCCGTACTGGGGCTGGTGCTGCCCATCCTGCGTTCCCTGCTCTTTACCATGCCTCCGCTCTATCCTGCGGCCGTGGCCATGGCCTTTGAGATGGCGGCCTACGGGTTTGTGTGCGGCCTGCTCTATGCCCGTCTGCCCCGCAGGACTTGGAGCATCTATGTCTCCCTTCTTGCCGCTATGCTGGCGGGCCGGGTGGTCTGGGGCGTGGCGCGCCTGGTGATGTCCGGCATCTCGGGCAGCGGGTTCACTTTCGCGGCCTTCCTGAGCGGCGCGTTTACCACGGCGATTCCCGGCATTGTGCTGCAGATCGTGCTCATCCCCCTGCTCGTGATGGCCCTCCAGAGGGCGGGTTTCATGAAGGAGGAGGACGCCAAGCGGCTGGCAGTCTAGGAAAAGGATTTTGATGAGAGAGAACAAGAGTGAAGGCGGCGCCGGGTTTGCCGGCATTCTGAGGGCCCACGGGGAGAGATACCCCCTGATGCAGGCTCAGGATGGGGTCAAGCTGGCGTATCAAAATGAATTTGGAGGCGGGCACCTGGCAGAGCAGGGGCCCGCTCTTGCCATGCTCCGGCGGGAGATAGAGGGGCTGGGCCCGGAGAGGGAGCATGTCTGGTTTGAGCCCATTGGAAATGGCTTCTCCCGCATGCATCTGTCCTGTTTGGGCGGGGACGAGGCTTCGCCGGAGACCCTATCCCTCTTTTTTGTGCGCAGCGCCTCCCCGAAGGTGGGAGATGCCGGGGGGTTCTCCGAAAAGCTCCAGATTCTGCGGGAGGTCAGCGCCGGGCAGGGAATGCCCTTCACGGCCGGGGCGCTGGAGGAGTACCTTCTGTCCTACCGGGCGGCTGGCTGCCCTATGGTCCGGCACAGCGAGGCCTACCGCCAGGCCTATCATCCGGCGTACCGGGTGGTGAGGGGGGAGTATGGGAAGTTTTATCCTCTTTTCCGGGCGGCCGACCGTCTGCTGAGGCAAAAGGGGCGGGCAGTGCTTGCCATCGACGGCAACAGCGGCAGCGGCAAGAGCAGCCTGGCCCGGCTGCTCCAGGGGATATATGGCTGCCCAATCATCCATATGGACGATTTCTTTCTGCGGCCTGAGCAGAGGACGGAGGAACGGCTCGCCGAGGTGGGCGGTTTTGTGGACTATGAGAGGTTTGCCCAGGAGGTCGCGCCCTCTCTGGGGAGCGGGGGCTTTGCTTACCAGCGTTATGACTGTGCGGAAGGCGCACTGGGCGAATGGGTCCAGGTACCGGCCAGCAGCCTGACAGTCGTCGAGGGGGTGTACAGCCTTCATGGAAAGCTGGGCTATGCCCCCGACCTTTCGGTGTTTTTATACACAGGGAAGGGGACGCAGGAGGAGCGTATCCTCCGGCGCAACGGGGAGACGATGCTCCACCGCTTCCAAACTGAGTGGATTCCCAGAGAGGACGCCTATTTTGCCGGGATGGGCGTGAAGGAGCGGGCGGGACTGATCCTCTGCGGGGAGGAATAGCCTGGACGCCAACCGGTGAGACATTGAACGGGTCACACAAAAGGAGCCCCTGTACAACAGGGACTCCTTTTGTGCCGTTTTGGCCCTGGTTTTATGGTTATTTCCACTGGCCCCGAAGTAAACTAGAGGGCAGGAGGTGGAAAAATGAAGCAGTACGGATATGTGCGCGTATCCACAAAGGAGCAAAATGAGGACCGGCAGCTCATTGCGCTGGAGCCATTTCAGCTCCCTAAGAGCCATATTTTTCTGGACAAGCAGAGTGGAAAGGATTTCAACCGGCCTGCCTATCAAAAAATGCTCACGAGGCTGCGCAGGGGCGACCTGGTAATTATCAAGAGCATTGACCGGCTGGGGCGCAACTACGACGAGAT
>JAHZEH010000058.1:3158-9586 GCA_019421925.1 Clostridia bacterium | reverse complement strand
CCATCCTGAACGCTGTGGAGGACTGTGTAACCCAGGCGGGCGGCGATCCCGCGGCCCTCAAGAAGGGCAGCAATACCCCCAGCGGTTCGCCCTCGGCTATGCCCTCTGTCTCCCCCTCCGCCACGAATGGGAACGGTACCAACGGCGCCACCACTTCCCCCAGCGCCAATCCATAATTGGCCGGACGGATCAACAGAAAAATCCTCTGGAGTTCAACTCCGGAGGATTTTTGCTTTTCCAATCAGGACGGATGGTGCGCACAAAGCGTCATCCCAGCATAAAAATCGTTAATTTAACAACAAAAATTGAAAGAATGGCTTGTGCTTTTCTTCATTTTGATGTAATATGGTAAACGAGGAACTTTGGCGTATATGTAATGAAAACGGGCGCTTTTGAGTTCCTGTGGTACAATGTCCCTTGCGTATCCTGCATAATGGTTTTACAGGCTTTTCACTCTTTGGCATCCAATTCAAAGAGATTGAAGTTCAACAAAGAATCCGGAAGGAGAACACACCAAATGAAAGAGTATCTCGAATCCATCGGCATCATCCACCCCAAGGCCGTTTACCGCAACCTGACGGTTTCTCAGCTTGTTGAGAAGGCGCTCGTGGTGACCACGGGCAAGTACACCGGCCGTTCACCCGACGATAAATACACGGTGGATACTGCCGACATCCATAACGAGATCGACTGGGGCAAAGTGAACGTGCCCATGACTGAGGCGGCCTACGACGCCATCTACGGCAAGGTCTGCGCCTATCTGCAGCACCGCGAGATCTTTGTGTTCGACGGTTTTGCCGGCGCCGATCCCAAGTATACCAAGCGTTTCCGCATCATCAATGAGATGGCCTCCCAGAACCTCTTCATTCATAACCTGCTCATCCGCCCCACGGAGGAGGAGCTGGATGGTTATACCCCCGACTTTAAGATCATTGCCGTCCCCGGCTTCAAGTGCATCCCCGAGATCGACGGGACCCACTCCGAAGCCTGCATCGCGGTCAACTTCAAGAAGAGGGAAGTCCTCATCTGTGGCAGCCAGTACGCGGGCGAGATCAAGAAGAGCGTCTTCTCCGTCATGAACTACCTGCTGCCCAAGGAGGGCGTATTCACCATGCACTGCTCTGCCAACGTGGGCGAAGCGGGCGACGTGGCTATCTTCTTCGGCCTCTCCGGCACGGGCAAGACCACCCTCTCCGCCGACCCCAACCGCCAGCTCATCGGCGATGACGAGCACGGCTGGTCTGACGACGGCGTCTTCAACATTGAGGGCGGCTGCTATGCCAAGTGCATCAACCTCACCCATGAGAACGAACCCCAGATTTGGGATGCGATCCGTTTCGGCTCCCTGGTGGAGAACGTGGTTATGGACGACGCCACCCGCGAGTTCGACTTCAACGACGGCAGCCTGACCGAGAACACCCGTGTGGGCTACCCTGTGGACTTCATCCCCAACTGCCTGATCCCCGGCCATGCCGGCCATCCCAAGACCGTCATCTTCCTGACGGCCGACGCTTTCGGCGTGCTGCCCCCCATCTCCAAGCTCACCCGAGAGCAGGCCAAGTACCACTTTGTCTCCGGCTATACCTCCAAGCTGGCCGGCACGGAGCGCGGCATCAAGGAGCCCCAGACCACCTTCTCCACCTGCTTCGGCGCTCCCTTCCTGCCCCTGCACCCCTCCCTGTATGCCGACATGCTGGGCAAGAAGATCGACGAACACAACACCAATGTGTATCTGGTCAACACCGGCTGGTCCGGCGGCAAATACGGCGTGGGCAAGCGCATGAGCATCAAGTATACCCGCGCGATGGTCACCGCCGCCCTCAACGGCGACCTGGAGAAGGCGGACTTCAAGGCCCATCCCATCTTCCAGGTGTTGGTGCCCGACTCCTGCCCCGGCGTTCCCTCCGAGGTTCTCGATCCCAGGGAGACCTGGGCTGACAAGGCCGCCTATGATGAGACCGCTCAGGACCTGGCCAACCGCTTTGCCAAGAACTTCAGCAAATACGACCATATGCCCCAGGAGATCATTGACGCCGGCCCCATTGCCAAGTAAGGCGCAGAGATTATAAAAAGAGCCGCCCGGATTCAGCCGGGCGGCTCTTTTACATCTTTGCATGGGAAGAGGGAGATGGTATTCTCTATTTATATTGAGAAAGCGAGGTGTTTCCCATTCCTAAAGCAGCATACAGGCGGTCCTATCCGCGTTTTTCCCTGTGCGGGCTCAACTGCGGCCTCTGCCCGCGATATCATACCAACGGCCCCTCCAGATGTCCCGGATGCGGAGGAGAGAGATTCTATGAAAAGCATCCCTCCTGCTCAATCATCAACTGTGCGCACAGGCACGGCGGGATGGAGTATTGTTTTCAGTGCGGCGAATACCCCTGCGCCAGGTATCAGAAACCTTTTGAAAAGGACTCCTTTCTCTCCTATCGGAATGTTCTGGAGGATATGGAGCGGGCGAGAGCGGGCGGCGTTGCCGCCTATGGGGAGGCTCTCGACGGGAAAACCGCCCTGCTGGAGTACCTTCTGGAGCACTGCAACGACGGCAGAAAAAAGGGGTTCTTCTGCAACGCGGTCAATTTGCTGAGCCTGGAGGACGTCCGCGGCGTTGTGGCGCAGCTCAGAGGACTCCCTGGGGACCTTACGGCGAAGGAGAGGGGGGCGCAGGCGGCCGCTCTGCTGGAGGGCTGTGCCGCGGAGCGGGGCATCTCGCTGGCGCTCAGAAAATAGGGGAACGGGAGTCATGAACTCCTGTACTCCGACTCCTCCAGCGCACGGATAGACAGCATCACGCGGAAGAGTACGTCGGAACGGGCCAGATCGAAGCCGAAACGCTCCTGCATTTTGGACAGTCTGTATTGCACTGTGTTGACGTGAACCCCGAGGGCCCCGGCGGCCGACGACAGCACCCGGTCATTCCGGAGGCATGCCCGGAGCGTCTCGTACCACTTTGCGCTCCGCTCAGCATCGTACGCCCCAATTTGCCGGATGATGCCGCAGCAGCAGAGGTCCGCCAGCTCAAAGAGGGCGTTTTCCCTGTGGCGGTCGAAATATACCGCCTCCCCGGGAGCCGCCCGCAGGAAAGGCGTCAGGCTCCTGAGCCGTTCAAAGCGTCTCCCTGTCTCCATAATGTCGGAATAGCCGGCGCAGACTGCTGATGGCGAAGAGATAGACCCCTGGCGCGGGCAACAAAAAACGGGCGTATCGCCCGTTTTTTAATTTGGCCCGTCCTTATTTTATTTGGAGGCCAGGTACTCGTTGATGGATTGTTCCAGCTCGTCGGGGTTCACGCCGTGAACCTCGGCGGCCTCGCCGATGGTCTCGCCGGACGCCAGGGCGCAGCCCAGGCAGTGCATGCCTGCGCCAAAGAGAATATTCGCCACGCCGGCATCCAGCTCCAGCACCTCAGCGATCGTCATATCTTTTGTTGCGCGTTTTTCCATATAAGCAGTCCTCCTGATATTTGGGTAAATTCATCTTATCATTGATTTTCCGGCGTTTCAAGGGATTTGGCCGCAAATCAGGGAAACTCAAAGGGATTGGATGTGCAGGGGCCTATAGAAGAGTTTGCCCCTCTCCCGCACAGATTCATACAGGCGGATATTGGAGACGGAGAAACAGGACTTGCAGGGATGCTGGCGCAGTTCATAGCCGGCCTGCGCATCGTGTACCAGCTCCCGTGCCAGGGTGATATGGGGTTTCAGGGGCCGGGTCTCCCGGCCAAAACCCGCATCCCCCAGAGCGGCCTCCAGGGATTCGTGAAGGCAGCGCAGCTCTTTCAGATCCCCTTTGCAGCTCATAAAGCCGATGCGGGAGCCGCCCCGCTCAAAACTGCCGTAGCAGTCCAGCGCAAGGGAGAAGGGACGGATACCCCGGACGCCCTCCCGCATGGCCATGGCCAGCTCGCCCAGCCGGTCGTTTTCCCCCAGGAAGCGCAGGGTCACATGGAAGTTGGCGGGCGGCACATAGTTCCCCCCCTGGGCCGCGGCCCGCAGCCTGTCCTGAAAGGCCGCGAGTTCCTTGCGGGCCCCGTCGCCGGGTTCAAAGCCGATGAAAAGGCGCATGGTTTGCAGCCCTCCTGTCCTGTGCTGGATTTGTTGTCTACTGGCCGATTTTTTTGCGCATGGCCTCTATGTCCGTGCTGTACAGCAGGGCATGTTCTGCGGAGATGCGCTTTTGCTGGTAAAGGGAGAGGATGCTGGAGTCCATCGTCACCATATGGGCGCCCCCGCTGGAGAAGATGACGTTGTTGATCTGGTAGATCTTATTTTCACGGATCAGGTTGCGGATGGCGTTGTTTACGATCATGATCTCGAAGGCGGGGACCAATCCGCCGTCCAGGGTGGGGATGAGCTGCTGGGAGACTACTGCCTGGAGCACCATGGAGAGCTGCACCCGCATCTGCTGCTGGCGGTTGGCGGGGAATACGTCGATGATGCGGTCGATGGTCTTGGCCGCCCCAACCGTGTGCAGGGTGGAGAGAACGAGCTGGCCGGTCTCCGCCGCTGTCATGGCAGTGCTGATCGTCTCATAATCCCGCATCTCCCCCAGCAAAATGACATTGGGGGCCTGGCGCAGGGCGAAACGCAGAGCCTGGACAAAGGAGGTGGTGTCCTGGTTGATCTCCCGCTGGCTCACGATGCAGCGGTCGTTGCGATACAGGAACTCAATGGGGTCCTCGATGGTGATGATGTGGTACTCGCAGTTGCGGTTCATCTGGTCGATCATGCAGGAGAGGGTGGTGCTCTTGCCGCTGCCCGCCGGGCCGGTGACGAGGACCAGGCCCCGGGTGAGCTGATAGAGGTCAACCACGGCGGCTGGGATATTCAGCTTGTTGGGGTCGGGCAGGCCGAAGGAAACCACCCGGATGACGGCGGCCATGGAGCCGCGCTGCCGGTAGGCGTTGACTCGGAAACGGCCCACGCCTGCCAGGGAGAAAGAGAAATCGTCGTCCCCTGTCTTCAGATAGTTCTCCATATTCCGGCCGCCCGCCATGCGGTAGAGGGCGAGGATGAGAGCCTCGCTGTCCTGGGGTCCCAGACGTTTCTCATCCTGGGGCGCGATGGAGCCCGCCGTCTTGAATGCGAGGGGAAAGCCCGCCACCACGAACACGTCCGAGACGTCCTGTTCCACAGCGCGGGCGAGTATCTGCTTGAGGTATTCTTCCATGGGTATCCGCCTTCATTCGTTTGATTGGCCTTGCCAGACGTTCAGGGGCTGGCCGTCATAGTTTAGATCGCCGCTCTGGACGCTCTGCCACTGGATAACGCTCAGGAGGTTCCCGTGCTGGGTCAAGCTGACCTGCAGGGATTGGTAGCTGCCGCAGGGAATGGAAAAGGAGAGCTCCTCTCCGGTCAAAATTTCCCCCGCCGCCGCCCGCTTCTGAAGGGTGAGCAAGCGGGCCTGGGCCTCGGCGTCCGCCTCATAGTAGGCCGCCACAGAATCGGCGGTCCGCCGGGCCAGACGGAGGTCGGAATTTGCCGAGGCGAGGGAGAGAACCCCCAGCACCGTCAGGCAGAGCATAACAAAAATCATCACGACGGAGGGGCCGCCCACGGTAAGGATGGGGGCGGTTCCCTTTTTTGAGGCTCTCATGGTTCCACCTCCTGGATGCAGGCTGTCCGCAGGCGGCACAGCTCCTCCCCCTCCCGGGTGGTGACAAGGATGCTGCTGCGCAGAAGGCCGCCCTCCTCCTCGGTCTGGATGTGCAGGGTGTAGAGTCCGTCGTCCGTGCTCTGCCAGGCTTCGTTGAGGGCGCAGGTATAACCGTCCCCCGTCCTGGAGAGGGCGGGAAAGGCAGCGGCGAGAGCCGCTTCATCCCCGGCGCGCATACACTCCGCTGCGCTCTGGGCCACGAGGACCGCGCCCCCCAGGGCTTTGCTCTTTTCGCTCTGCCGGTATCCGGCGGCGAAAAGGGAGACGCAGACCGAGGCGGAGATCGCGAAAAAGAGGATGACCAGCGTCATTTCCACCAGGAAGGGACCGCTGCGGGAGGGCTTGGGGCTCATACGCCGTCACCCACCGTCCGCAGGATGACCCGGGTGGAAAGTTCCCGGCCGTCGCTGCTCAGGGCGGTCAGTACATAGGCGTCCTCCTCCCGGCGGATGGTAAAATCGGCCAGCTCCACGATGGGAGTGGCGTCGCTCAGGGAAAAGGGCAGGCCGTCCTGAATACAGATCTCCCGCAGGCTGCCCTTATAGTAATACAGATAGGTGGCGTAATCGCCGTCCGGACCGTCCAGACGCAAAGCGAGGGCGTCCACACCCAGCTCATCCCCCAAAGAGACGCACCCCTGGGCGTCGGTTGCGTGCAGTTTGTTGGAGACATAGGACAGGGAGGCGCGCAGTTGGTAGTTTCCGTCCATGTCCGAGACCACATTCTGATAGGCCCGCGCCCCGAAGAGCGTGAGCAGCAGGCTGAGGACGAGG
>JAHZEH010000058.1:0-3111 GCA_019421925.1 Clostridia bacterium | reverse complement strand
TCGATGGAGTGTTCCCGCGTGCGGATCATGGGCGTTCCTCCCCCCCGGATTTTTCCAGCACCATGATGGTGGGAATGATATTGCTGGCGAAGGCGTCATAGGAGACGATGAATTCACCTTTGTCGATGATCAGGCCGTAGTTCTCCTCCAGATATTCCAGGTTGGGAGGATAGATCCCCTCAATGGCATAGCAATTGACGGTGGCCCGCCAGACGGCCTGCTCCACCAGCCGCTTTTTTTCAGCCATAGAGTTGCCCGACACGTCCACGACGCCCTGAAGGAACAGGGCGATAAGGAGGACGAATGCGGCGAGGGAGAGCCAGGGCGCCCAGGCAGGGCACATTTTTTTGTGGACCATATGCGATTTCCCCCCTCTATCCAATGGTGGACATGACGGAGAGCAGGGGCAACATGACCGAGAGCAGGATGGCCCCGATAATGGTGGAGAGGACCCCCACCATTGCGGGCTCCACTGATGAGAGCAGGGCGGAGAGGGAGGAGTCGATCTCATCCTGGCACAGGTCGGAGATCTTGCCCATAACCGCCGGCAGAGCACCCGACTCCTCCCCCAGGGAGATCATGCGGGCCTGCATGCCGGAGAAGAGGGCGCTGTCCGATGCGGCCTTGGAAAAGGAGCCGCCTCCTGCCACCTCCTCACGGCACCGCTCGCTGCGGGCGATGAGGCCCGCGTCGTTGAGCAGGCCGGGCATCAGCTCCAGAGCGTTCTCCATGCTATAGCCGCTGCCCAGGGTCAGGGAGAGGGCGTAAGCGAAGCGGCCGGAGTCGATCTTGCGGCTCACTTTGCGGAAGCCGGGCGCCCTGGCCAGCACGGCAAAGAGCCCGCCCCTCTTCTGCCTGCGGGCGATGAGGAGCAGAGCGATGAGGGCGGCGGCCAGCAGGACCGCCAGGGCGATGGCCACCTTGCCCGCCGTCTCTCCGAAGCGCATGAGCCCGGCGGCGGTGGAGCTCATGGCTCCGCCCAATTCATTGAAGACCTGGGAGAAGACGGGCAGCACCTCGACGGCCAGCACGGAGATGACCACAACCATCATCATGACCAGAAGCAGGGGATAGACCACCGCGCTTTTGATCTGCTTTTTGAGGCCGGTCTCCCGCTCATAGTACTCGCAGAGGGAGGACATCACGTCCTCCAGTTTACCGGTCTCCTCCCCCATCCGGGTCATGTTGACCACGTAGCCGGGGAAGGCGCCGCTCTCCTCCAGTGCATCTGCCAGGGGGATATCCCCTTCCCGCATGCGCTGGGAGAGGTAGGTGAGCACGCCGTCCTTCTCCTCCCCCGCCATGGCGGAGAGGCCGTCGGGCAGGAACATGCCCGTGCGCAGAACAACAGTCATCTGGGAGCAGAAGAGAGCCAGTTCCGGGGCGGTGAGACGCCGCATTTGAGAGGCCATTTGCCGGGCCGCCTTTCTAGTAGGTGTATTTCAGGGTGTAGTTTTTGCCGTCGCCGATGAATTTGTTGAGCTTTTCGTTGGTGAGGGCGGCGGCGCCAAAGGTGGAGTCTGTCAGTTCCCACTTCTTGCCGTTGAAATAGAGCACTTTGGTGACCCAGCCCTCCTCCTTGGTGTAGATCTCATTCCAGGCGTGGTACTGCTGCTCGGGTACGTAGCCTGTGAGCATGCGGCAGGGGATGCCCTGGGAGCGCAGCATGGCGGCCAGCAGGGCGGAGTAGTCGAAACAGATGCCCTTCTTGGCCTTGTATACCTTGTCCAGGTCGGGCAGATAGCCGCTCTTGACCGATTGGGCCTTCTCCGTGTCGTAGACGTAGTTCTCGGTGACATACTCGTAGATAGCCTGGATTTTCTCCAGGTCGGTTTCCAGGTTTTTGCACAGGGCCTCCGCTTTTTTGACGCAGAGGGAATCCCCGGTGAAGTTGACATATTGGCTGGCCTGGAGGAAGGGGGCGTTCTCACACTCGTATTTGACGTCGAAGGAGACCTGGTAGGCCTGGGCATAGCTGGTGCCGCTGACGTTTTCAAAGACCGTGACCGTGTATTTTCCCTCCCCCATCTGCAGAGGGTAGGTCTCATAATTGCCCTTCTGGTTGAGATCGTAGTTGTAGTTGGTGCCGCCCTTAGTCACGCGCACCTTGAGGCGCTTGCCGGAGACCGAATTGTAGCGCACCCGCACAATGCCCAGAGCGGAGGAATCCGCGTCCACGGTGGCCTTGGGGCCGGTGAAGATCTCAGCCCGGGCGGCGGAGGGCGCAAAGAGCGCGCACAGAAGAAGTGCACACAGTTTCGTAAACGTTTTTTTCTTCATTTTGTTCATCCTTGCCTGTGATATCCGGAAATACCCCCAGATTATTTTATTATACTGTATTTTTGGAAAAAATGCTTGCAGTTTCCATGAAAAGCCCAGCAGTATATTGTTTTGTTACCGGGTTGATTGAAAGGGGGGTGTTCCCCGTGATAAAATACGTTATAATTTCAGTGAATTGGGATGGCAGGCCCCAAACGGACGAATGACTTTTTTGCGCCGCGGGCAGGACAAACGGAGCAGATGCCTGCGCCACGGCGACTCCCGCGGATTTTCACGGCTTGCGAAAACCGGGGTCGGACGCGGGCCCAAATACACAGTGGGCCGACGCCATGGGGCGGAAATAAGGCACAGGGCAGGGGAAACCGTGTTTCCCCTGCCCGCTGAAAACATAATGAATGGGCTGACAGGAGGAGCGGCATGAAAATTCTGATTGAGGGCAATCCGGAGCGCTACGCCAAGTTCCGGCCCAACCTGCCCGTGTTCGACCAGGTTGAGATGGTGTTTTGCCCCCGGGGCACGAGCAATGGGGACAGGCTCAGGCTGGGGGGAGACGCGGAAATCCTGCTGGTTGACGCCATCAGCACGGTGGACGGTGCGCTCATCCGCGCCATGCCCGATCTCAGGATGATCCATTCCGAGGGGGTGGCCTTCAACGGCATCGACATTGGAGCCGCCAGGGAGCGGGGCGTCTTTGTGTGCAATAACAAGGGCTGCAACGCCGGGGCAGTGGCTGAGCAGGCCGTCATGCTCATGCTGGAGCTGCTGCGACAGGGCGTGACCGGAGATGCGGCTGTCCGGTCGGGCAGGCAGATGGAGGTTAAGGAGTACTCC
>JAHZEH010000057.1:9260-9594 GCA_019421925.1 Clostridia bacterium | reverse complement strand
CTCTCCTCCATTGCCGCCCTGCGCAGGGAGGTGCTTCAGATGAACGCGGTGAACTTCGACAAGTACGCGGACATCATCACCCTTCTCAAAATGAACAACGAACACTACTGGATTCTCAAGCTGTTTGACGACACCCTGACAGATCATGTGCGGCAGCGTTTTGTGAACCAGCCCGAGCTGGGCCTGCGCATCTTTGAGACCTACCAGAAATTCCTGGAGGAGGGCGTCGCGCTCAAGCGTCAGGGAGAGCGCCCCGACAGTGAAAAAGTCCTCGCCCTGGCCAAACGCTGGTGGGATATGATCGTGGAGATCACAGGCGGGGATATGTCCCTGC
>JAHZEH010000057.1:0-9250 GCA_019421925.1 Clostridia bacterium | reverse complement strand
GCTTCATCGGCGAGGCCCTCTACCACTATTTTGTCCGGGAGGGCATTTCCTTCCCCGGAGAGGAGGGTTAAATATGGAGCAACCGGCAATCACAGTATCCGGCCTGCAAAAGAGCTATGGGGATACCGCCGTCCTGAGGGGCCTCACCTTCTCCGTATCCAAGGGCGAGATCTTCGCGCTGCTGGGCGCAAACGGCGCGGGAAAGACCACAACCCTGGAGTGCATGGAGGGCCTGCGCAAATACGACGGGGGGTATATCCGCATTGAGGGCTCCATCGGCGTTCAGCTGCAAAGCGCCTCCCTCCCCGGAAACGTCAAGGCCCTGGAGGCCGCCCGGCTCTTTGCCAAATGGAACGGGGTCCCCGTCTCCCTGGAGGACTGCCGCAAATTCGGCGTGGAGGAGTTCGGCGGCAAGCTATACAAGGAACTCTCTACCGGGCAGAAGCGGCGGCTGCATCTCCTCCTCGCCCTGACCGGCGGCCCGGACGTCGTCTTTTTGGATGAGCCGACTGCGGGCCTGGACGTTGAGGGCCGTATTGCCTTTCACCAGGAGATCCGTCGTTTGAAATCCCAGGGCAAAACCATTGTCCTGGCCAGCCACGACATGGCGGAGGTGGAGGAGCTCTGCGACCGGATCGCCATTTTGAAAGAGGGCGGAATCGCCTTTCTTGGCACGGCCCAGGAGCTGACCAGCGTGCTGAAAAGCCGCCACCGCATCCATGTCCGCTGCTCCCGCCCCCTCCCGCCTGAAAACCTGGGTCTCTGCACGCCGGGCGGCGGGGAGCAGGGCTATCAGGTCTTTGAGTCGGAGGATCTCGCCGGCGCTCTGAACGAGCTCTCCGCTCTGGCCCGGGCGGAAGGGATCTCCATCCTGGACCTCTACACCGAGCGCGCCAGTCTGGAGCAGCGCTTCTTGGACATCTCGAAAGGAGGGATATCATGAGCGCCTTTCTCTACAGCCTGGGCCTCCAATGGAGGACGGACCTGCGCAATAAGGAGGTCGCCGTCACCTATTATCTGGTGCCCCTGGTGTTTTTCCTGTTCATGGGCGGCATTTTCTCCTCCGTCATGCCGGACGCCCACGCCACCCTCATCCAGTCCATGACGGTGTTCGGTGTGACGATGGGTGCGCTTCTGGGCAGCCCGTCCGCCCTTGTGGAGACCTGCCGCAGCGATATCAAAAAGGCCTACCAGGTGGGCAACATCCCCCTCTGGTCCGCCGTGGCGGTAAATTTTCTGTCCGCCTTTGTCCATCTGTCTCTCATGAGCCTTGTGATCTATTTTGCGGCCCCGCTCTTCTTTGGGGCCCAGTTCCCCAGGGACCCCGGCGGCTATTTTCTAACCCTCTCCCTGTTCACTGCCGCCAGCCTGAGTGTGGGGAGCGTGCTCGGCCTCTTTGTCAAGAGCGCCTCCAAACTGACGATGGCCTCCCAGCTTATTTTCCTGCCCTCCATCATGCTCTCGGGCATCATGCTGCCCTCCGGCCTGCTGCCGGACTTCCTGCAGTACGCCGGGAAGGCCGTCCCCGCCACCTGGGGATACCGCATGATGCTGGGCGGTCCCAGCCTCCGCCTGGCCCTGCCGCTTCTCCTTTTGACGGGCCTGTGCCTTGGCCTTTGTGCCTGGAAGCTCCGCCGCCTCCGGAGGGACTAGGTTCCCGGCCCGATCAATCTTAATCGTGTTTTTAAACACAAAGCCTCCTCCGGATGATAGGATATTGTCAAGGAAGGAGGGGGCGAAGCTCTCCCCTCCTTCCGAGAAATATTTGAGGAGGAGTTTTCATGAACGCAAAGAAGATCATCAGCCTGCTGCTGTGCGCCGCCATGCTTTTTTCTATGGCCGCATGCAGTCAACCTACGGCTCAGCCCTCCCCCGCCCCGGCGGCGGGCACGGCCACGCCCCAGCCCGAACCGCCCCAGGAGACGCCCGCCGGCCTCTCCTTCACCCCCGGCACCTATGAGGCTGAGACCACCGGCCGCAACGGCACGTTGAAGCTCTCCGTAACAGTGGACGAGAGCAGCATCCAATCCGTGGACATCCTCTCCCACTCGGAGACGGCCACCCTCTCGGATACCCCCCTCTCCCAGATCCCGGCGGATATCGTCCGTTATCAGTCCCTGGATGTGGATACGGTCGCCGGCGCCACCCTGACCAGTTATGCCGTCCTGCGAGCCGCTGAGGATGCCCTCACCCAGGCCGGCGGCGATATGGACGCCCTCAAGGCTCCCGTGGAGAAGGAGACGGCCCTCTATGAGGATACCACGGTGGACATCGTCGTGGTGGGCGCGGGCAGCGCCGGCATGACCGCCGCCATCAAAGCGGCGGAGGCGGGCGCCCAGGTGCTCGTCGTGGAGAAGCAGGGCTTCCTGGGCGGCGGCGACTCCATGTTCTCCTCCACCTCCATCCGCGCCGGCGGCTCCCGCTTCCAGCAGGAGGAGGGGCAGAGCGCCGACGATTTCTATAACTATTTGGAGGCCCAGGCCCTCAAATACCGCCCCGACGTATGCGACCTGGAGGCCGTGCGCATCTACGCCGACCGCAGCGGCGAAATCGTGGACTGGCTGACCGATCTGGGCGTGCCCTATGGCTCCGTGGTCCCCTCCAGCTTCTCTGTCAAGACCACAGACGGCAGCGCGCCCGGCTCCCACAATATCCGCGCCCTCAGCGAGCGGCTTGCCGCCCTCGGCGTGGAGAGCCGCGTGAACACCAAAGCCACCTCCATCCTCATGGAGGACGGCAAAGCGGCAGGCGTGGTGGTCGAGGGCCCTGGCGGCAGCTATGAAATCCGGGCGAAAGCTACCATCATCTGCACCGGCGGCTACTCCAACAACCTGGACCTGGTGGCCAAGTACGCCCCCGCCTGGCTCAACCGCCCCACCACCGGCGCGCCCTCCTGCACGGGCGACGGCATCCTTATGGCCGAGGCCATTGGTGCCAAGATCACCAACATGGACCAGGTCAAAGCCAACGCTCTTTGCTATGTGATGGGAGGCGCGGGCATCTCCCTGACCGCTATCACCGACTACGCCGTGCTCATCAACCACGAGGGCCAGCGCTTCATGAACGAGCGGGGCGGCACCGTCATCAGCCGCGCCGAGGAACTGATGAAGCAGACGGACAACGAGGCCTATGCGGTCTTTGACCAGACCGTGATCGATGAGCTCAAGCTGATCGCCGGCTACAACGACTCCGGCTATTTCTACAGCGCGGATACCCTGGAGGAGCTGGCCGCCCAGCTCGACGTGGATCAGGCGGCCTTCCTCTCCACAATGGCCGCCTATCAGGAGGCGGGCGCGACCGGCCATGACGAGGCCTTCGACAAGGAGATCTACGATCCTATCGATTCGCCCAAGTACTATGCGGCTCTGGTCACCCCCTCCATGCAGAGCACCTATGGCGGCATCACCGTTGACCACAGCTGCCGCGTGCTGGACAACAACGACGCGATCATCCCCGGCCTGTATGCGGCGGGCGCGACCTCCGGTCACAGCTGCTGCGCGGGCGAAGTGGGCGCGGCGCTCATCGTCGCCTTTGTCTACGGCGCAATCGCGGGCGAAACCGCGGCCGCCGAAATCGCCTGATCTATCCGGAAACCATAAAGAGGGACCGCCCAGGCGGTCCCTCTTTTCCTCGCAAATTATTCCCCCTCATCCTCCCGCTCGAGGGGGAGGCGGAGCGTAAAACGGCTCCCCTCTCCCAAACGGCTCTCCACCTCAATCGCCCCATCGTGGGCCCGGGCAATGGCCTGAGCGATGGAGAGGCCCAGCCCGGCGCTCTCAGGGCCCCGGGAGAGCTTCCCCTGATAATACCGGTCGAAGATGTTGGGCAGGTCCTCCGGCGCGATTCCGGGCCCGGTGTCCCGGACCTCAAAGAGGGCTTCTCCGCCCTCTGACCGGACGGTAAGGGATACGCCCCCCTGATTGGTATACTTCAGGGCATTGGACAGCAGGTTCTCCAGAGCCTGCTTGAGCCTGTAGGAGTCGCCGGTAACAAGCAGGCCCTCCTCCAGCCTGAAGCTGAACCGCACCCCCTTCCTCTCCGCCATCACCTCAAAGCTCCGGGCGATGAGCGGGCAGAAGTCGTCCAGGCGGATGCGGAACCGCTCGAAGGTGATTTTCCCCTCCTCCAGCTTGGCCTGAAAGAAGAGCTCCTCGCTCATGTGCCGCAGAAAATCCAGCCGCTCCTCCAGAACGCTCAGATTCCTGGCGGAGGCCTCATCCGCCGGACGGACCCGCTCCGCCGAACCCAGCGCTGCAAAAATGGGGGTGCGCAGATCGTGGAAAATGTTGAGCATGATTCTGTGCTTGCGCTCCTGCTCTGTGCGGAGCTGTTCGTTGGCCAGCTGCAAATCCCTGGTCCGCATCGCCACCTTGGCGTCCAGATGGGCATTGGCCTCCTCCAGGCTGGCGGCGAGCAGATCGACCTCGCGGAACTTCTGGGCGAACCGGCCGTTGATGAGCAGGATACAGCCCAGCACAAAGAGGAAGCTGCTGAACTGGGGGATATAATAGTGGAAAAAAATGGGAGGACAGACGAGAACCCCCGCCTGAATCAGCCGGTAATAGATGCGCAGCGCCTCCCGGATGGCAACGCTGAACATGAATCCCTTGGCGAAGGGCTCCCTGCGCGCGCAGCCGTCCGCGCAGGCCAGTCCCGCCGGGATGGCAAGCAGGTAGGACAGCTCACTGGAGACCCCCTGCAGCCCCAGGCAGTACAAGGCATAGAGCACAAGGGTCACGCCCAGGATACATGGCCAGGCGTAGAGTTTTTTCCATCGGCCCGGCAGCTCCGTGTTGAGCAGGATGGGGCACAGGGCCGCGCAGAAGGTCACCCGAAAAAAACGCACAGGCTCTGAGATGTTCCCAATCCCCGGCAGGGAGAGCACTGAGTTGGAGAAGGCTGAAATCAGCGCCACCACAGACAGCCCGGCCAACAGGAGCAGGTATTCTTCGCTGCGTTTTTGAAAGAACAGGGTGAGGCTGTAGAATATGGTCAGAAGAAAAGCGCCGATGGTCGCCATATTCACGCCGAAGGCCAGCTCATAGGTTTGGCGGGAGGGGGAGGGCGTCGCCAGCAGGATACGGTTACGTCCGACGATCTGGGGCGTTTTCAGCTGCAACTGGTACGTCCCGCCGGCGGACAGGGGCAGCGGCACCGTGTGGATTCGCTTATATCCATCCCCTGGGTCATATTGATAGAGCAGTTCCCCGTTGCAGGACAGGGAGAAAGCGCTCATCTCGCACAGGACCAGCTCCAACTCCTCCCCCCGGAGGGCCGGAGGCATGCGGAGTTCAAAAATCCCCTCGGGGCTTTCCTGCCATCCTGTCAGAACATGGCTCTGTTCGGCGACAGCCGTGGGGAGCTCCCCCACGCCAGCCGTGGGCACGCCCCCGTTCAGCCAGATACACAGGCCGACGGCCGCACCGGTCAAAAGCGCAAAGATCCCCGCCCATACCCAGAATTTACGCATCCTCTTCCCCCTTCCTAATGCTCCCGGAATAGCATATCATAGAAATAGCGAACAAGGTAGGAGGCCCCCATGGAAAAGATTTTACTGGTTGAGGACGATCCCCTTGTAGCGGACATCATCTCGGATTATATCCACATGGACGCCCGCTATGAGGTCTGCTGGACGGACAGCCCGGCCAGGGCTCTGGAGATAGCCCATCAGGGCTTCTCCCTGATCCTGCTGGACATCATGCTCCCCGGCATGGACGGCTTAGAGCTGTGCCACCGCTTCCGCCGCACCCTCTATTGCCCCATTCTCTTTATCAGCAGTCTGGACGATGAACAGACCATTGTGCGCGCCCTGCAGCTCGGGGGCGACGACTATCTGGTGAAGCCCTTCAATGCGGCCGTGCTCCTGGCAAAGATCGACGCCCATCTGCGCCGGATGCACAACGATTTCCCCGCTCTGGAGCCGGACGCCCGGACCGGGGAGCTGTGGCTCTGCAGCCAGGACCACACTGTGCACACCCCCACAGGCCAGGCCTATCTCTCCCCCACGGAATACCGCCTTCTCCAGTTTCTCTTTCACAACCCCAGGCGGGTCCTGGAGCTGGAGGAGATCTACCGTGCGATCTGGGACAGGCCGAGCTGCGGGGACGTGCGCACCGTGCCGGTGCACGTGCATAATCTGCGCAAAAAGATCGAGCCGGAACCCAACGCTCCCCGCTACATCAAAACCGTCAAGCGTATCGGCTACTGCTTCGACGACGCCCCTGACGAGCCCTGACAGACCGCCGGAACAGTGAATCCTCACCATCCCCGGGAAGCGGCGATTTTCCGGGCTTTCCAGGCGCGCGGCCGGAAAACGCTGAAAAGCGCCCTCTCTTTCCCCCGGCCGCGGCGGATCAAAAGTCCCCGTACAGAAACCCACGTTTGCCCAGAGTCAAAAGGGCCCGCAGGCACAAAGCCTGCGGGCCCTTCCCCTCCTTATCCCCTCTTCTTCCTGACCGGAAGCAGCTCAATATAGCCCCTCTGTCCGATCGGTTCCAGCTGGATACGGGGGTTATTCTCGTCCCACTCGTATCCCAGGACGGAAGGGTTATATCTCTTGACAGCGCTCCAGACCTGTTCAATCGCCTGGCAATAATCCTCCTCCTCAAAAGGTTCCCCCTGAAACATCAGATAGTCACAGGCTGGAAACTCCACCAGATCGAAGCCCTCCGGGACAGCCCCCGCGTAATCCAGGGACACCTCCGCGCCCTGAACATAGGTCGAAGTGCCCGCTTTGATATAGATACCGGGCAGCCACAGGCAGACCGGCTCCCCGTCAATAAGGGAGGGCCCCTGATCCCCCCGCCCTGGGATCAGGTTTTTAACATCCGATTTGATGCTCAGGAGCAGGCCCCAGACGTCGCAGCCCACCTCCTCACAGTAGGAAAAATAGTCCGTAGCTCTGACGCCCCGTTTGATGACCGCCTTGCGGGCCGGCTTATGGACGGCCTGTACAAATACTGTCCTGACTTCTTCCATGGTTTTCTCCCTTTCAACCGTTCGGTATTTGACCCCATAGGGCCGAAACAGGGTGATGGGAAAGGGGCTGTCCGCGTACTGGCGGGGATTGCAGCCGAATTCCCGGAAGAAGGCGCGCTGGTAGCCGTCCACGCTGCTGAAACCCACCTCAAAGGCGATCTCTGCCACTTTGCCTCCCCCGTCCCGCAGCTTCAGAGCGGACTGGGAGAGCCTCAGACGCCGGATATACCCGGCAGGCGTCAGGTTCGTCCACTGGACAAACAGCCGGTGGGAGTACCACGGGGAGTAGCAGGACACCCTGGCCAACTCCCCCAGCGTAATATTCTCATTCAGGTGGGCCCCAATGTAGTCCTGCATACGCTGGACCGCCTCCATCTGCTCCTTCATTCCCTCACCTCCTTGCAGCATAAGTTTACCTCTTTCCCCGGAGAAAACTCTCGACTATTTTTGCTCTGAACAGAAATGGCGCCGCAACACCCAGGGCATCGCGGCGCCATTCGTTTCAGCGCTTTTCCGTTTGTCGGAATTGAATTACTTGTCCGCGGCATAAGCGGCTGCCTCGCGGCCGCCCAGCATACCGGAGGTAAATGCCCAGCTCATGGCCGCGCCGGAGCCCACATACGTGTCGTTGTAGAGCACGCCCTCGGACTCCACGCCCACGGCGAAGAGGCCGCCGATGGGGGTATTCTCCCCGTCGAGAACCATGAACTTGTCGTTGATGACCAGTCCGCCCAGCGTACCCAGGCTGTTGATCTCAGCCGTAACCACGTAGAAGGGGCCCTCCTCGCCCATGTCGATCATGTACTTGGAATCCTTCATGAAAAGGGTGTCCTCGCCGGCCTTGCACATGCTGTTGTAGGTGTCGTAGGCCTCCACAAAGGTGGCCGCATCCATACCGGCGTTCTTGGCGAGCTCCTCAAGGGTATCCCCTTTATAGCCCCAGCCTCCCTCCACCATGGCGTCCAGCACCTGGTAGGCGTTTGTCCAGGGGTCGTCGTTGGTGAATTCCGGCTTGTACTCAGGGGGCATCCCGGGGGAGGTGTCCATGCCGATGGCGTTCAGGCCGCCGGAGACCAGGTTATCGACCACCTTCTTGGAGAGCACCACATAGTGATAGGGACCGGAGAATGCGCTCGTGTTGGCCGCAGCGACCGCATTGAGGGTTGCGGCCTCGTCGCGGAAGCGGGCGCCCTTGGTATTCACGTTGAGCAGGGAGGGGACGTAGGTCAGAATCATGGGCATACGGGTCTCAAAATAGGGGAAGCCCTTGAGATTGGCCTTGGCCAGCGTCTGATGGAGCATCATGCCGCCAAAGAGCAGGGGCTTTTGCGCGCCCACTTCCCAAGCCATCTTGAGGCCCTCGCCGATATTGCCGCCCAGGTTGCCGTTGACTCCGCCGAACCCGGAGACCTCCTCCACCCACGCCTTGTCTCCGGCAAAGCCGCCGGTGGCGATAACGACGGAATCCGCCTTGACCGTCAGTTTGGAGCCGTCCTTGCGAATGGCCTCTACGCCGACCACGCTGCCGGAGGAATCGGTCAGCAGTTTTTTGCCCGTGGTGTCCAGATAGATGCTTCCGCCGCCCTTGACAACGGAATCCTCCAACATTTTCTCATAGGCAGGCCGCCTGGTGGCGTAGCCGGGCAGCATGAAAGCCGTAGCCGTCGCCCCGCCAAAGGGGGTGAGCGTAAATCCGTGGCCGCTCAGATAATCCACGGCCGCGCCGGTGTTATCAATATATTTGCGCAGCACGCTGGCGTCGCAGCGCCAGTTCTTGTCCACGATCCAGTCCGCGATAAACTTGTTTTTGCCAAAGTCCTCCTTGGCGTCGAGCTGTGCCTTCGTGTCGTAGGCCAGTACCGCGAAGGACTGCAGGCTGGCCCCGCCGAGGATGGCCGTCTTTTCGAGCAGCACAACCTTGGCCCCTGCCTCAGCCGCATTTGTGGCGGCCATAATGCCCGAGGCGCCGCCGCCGATGACGACCACGTCCGCCTTGACCGTCTGATTCTTGGCCCTGTCCTTCTTGACCTCGGCCATGTAGTCCTCCACATCGCCGCCTGCCGCCGTAATGGCCTGCTGCACAGCAGAGAGGATGGCATTGCTGGTGACCGAAGCGCCGGTGACCACATCCACGTTGACGCTGTTGTTGGCCACAACCGCCGCCGGGACCTTTTCTATGGCGTCCGCAGCAAAGACCTCGGTCTCCCGGTTATCCTTGACTTCCACCTTGTCGATCTTCTGATCCTTGAAGGTGGTCTCCACCGTCATCCAG
>JAHZEH010000056.1:1264-9707 GCA_019421925.1 Clostridia bacterium | reverse complement strand
ACGACCGTCTGACCTACGACGAGGTCATCGCCCAGCATCTCGATGCCCTGGACCAGGCATCCATCATCATGTGCCGGGATTACCGCAAGGGCGGGCTGCCCATTTTCTGCTTTGCGCTGCGTGAGCCCCAGAATTTGATCGACGCGCTGGAAGGCAATGTGACCGGCACCTATATCGGCGCCTAGGGCCTGGGGCAAATGGGGCTTGTCCATTTCAGGAAACTCCTTTAAAATAGTCTTAGCCAACCCAAAGCGAAGTAGCAGGAGGTATCTTTCGATGAGTTCCGAAGTAATCACTACCGCCAAGGATAAAATGACCAAAACTCTTTCTGTATTGCAGAAAGATTACGCCTCTTTGCGCGCTGGCCGCGCCAACGCCCAGGTGCTCGACCGCGTCATGGTGGACTATTACGGCACTCCTACGCCTATCAACCAGCTCGGTAATATCTCCATCCCTGAGCCCCGCCTTCTGACCATCAGCGTATGGGATACGAAGGCTATCAAGGATATCGAGAAGGCCATCCAGCAGTCTGACGTGGGGATCAATCCCTCCAACGACGGCAAGGCTATCCGCCTGGTCTTCCCGGAGCTCACTCAGGAGCGCCGCAAGGAGCTGTGCAAGGTGGTCCGTAAGAAGGCGGAGGAGAGCAAGGTTGCCATTCGCTCCATCCGCAGGGATGCCAACGACCAGCTCAAAAAGCAGGAGAAGGCGGGCGAGCTGACGGAGGACGATCTCAAAAAGTATGAGGCGGAGATCCAGAAGGCCACTGACAGTTTTATCAAGGACATTGATAAGATTGCTGCGGACAAAGAAAAGGAGATCATGGAAGTTTAATGAAAGAAGACCGGATTCCCCTCGTGCTCGGTCTTGATATGGAAGAAGCGAAACGGCGCCTGCTTCACGTGGGCGCCGTGCTCATAGTTGTGCCCTGCGCAAGCCGAAAGGGCGTGCCGGACGCTGATTCCACCCGCGTGATCCGCCAGCGGGCTTATGACGACCCTGAGAAGGGTACAATTATTGAGCTGGTGGTTTCAGATTTCAAGACGCGCTGCGCATGGATGGAGGAGAACTGCATTGAGACGCTGGGAGAATAGGCCGGCATTGGCCCGGGAGCTGGACGCAGGGAATATGCCCAGGCATGTCGGGATTATCATGGATGGGAACGGCCGGTGGGCAAAGGCCCGGGGGCTTCCCCGCGTGTTGGGACACCGGGCGGGCGTGGAGCGGCTGCGGGACATTGTGCGGGCCACATCAGATCTGGGGATCGCCGTCATTTCGATCTATGCCTTTTCCAGCGAGAACTGGAAGCGGCCTCTTGAGGAGGTGCAGGGCCTGATGGGCCTTCTCCTGGAGTTCCTCAGCAAATACATCGACGAACTGGATCAAAACGCCGTGCGCATTACCTTTATGGGGGAGAGGGAACCGATCGGCTCCAAGGTTCTTGAAGCGATGGACTATGCCCGCTCCCGAACGGCAGAGAATACAGGCACAGTGCTGAACATAGCTTTTAATTACGGCGGACGGACGGAGATCGCCCTTGCCGCACGCACACTGGCCCAAAAGGCGCTGGAGGGGGAGATTGCACCCCGGGATATTGATGAGAAGCTGCTGGGGGCACAACTTTATACCAGCGGGCTGCCCGATCCCGATGTGATTATCCGCACCAGCGGGGAGCAGCGCCTCTCCAACTTCATGCTCTATCAATGCGCATACGCTGAGTTCGTGTTTGTCCCCGTGCACTGGCCGGATTTTGACGACGGCCAGTATATCGCGGCTCTGCAGGAGTACCAGAGGAGGATCCGCAGGTTCGGCGGGCTGTAGGAGCCCGGTTGATTCGAATGATTAAGCCTGAGTAATGGAACCTGAATCAAATTCCCGGAATTGGCATGCTTTTCGACAAGAAACCCGTTTGCCCCGGTTTCTGGACAGAGACAGAGTGAAGCTGATCATACGGTTTTCACGGCTTGCCGTTGGCCAGCGCTTGGCCCCTTGGAACAGGGCCTGCTGCGCCCCGTTTGGGGCGAATCCGCAGGCCTTTAGGACTGACTTGCGGCGGTTTTAGGTGCGGGGACGTTTTTAAGGCGGGGCCTGCAATACGGAAACAGGCCAAATTGCCTTTGAGGAATGTCCTTATCCACCAGGGATAGGAGAGCGGAGGAATTCTGGCTGGATTCCGGCTGCTTTTGACATGGCTGCCGCGCCCAAGGACATGGGGGACTTTGGTTCGAATTCCATAAGAGGCTAGGTTGGGGGAGAGTTAGATGCTCAAAAGAACGATTGTGGGCATTGTGTTTGCCGCGGGGGTCATTGGCATCGGCGTGTTCGGCCCGGACTACCTGCAAATTGCCGCCGTTGGCATTCTGATGGTACTTGCCCAGTATGAGATGATGGGGGCGCTCCGGGCGGGCGGCCAGCGGCCTATGAACTGGCCTGGATACGCTTTTGCGCTGCTTTCCATCGCCGCGCTGGCATACCGCGGTCTGGAGACGGTGTGGGCGCTGTATCTGCTGATTATTATGCTGGCGTTTACGGTGCGGGTTTTGAGCAGGCGTGTCACCACGGCGGATTTGCTGGCCTCTCTGGTTCCGCTGGTCTATCCGCTGCCGCTCTTTACAGTGATGCTCCAGACCGTGCTTGCGCCCCAGCCTATGGGGAGGACCACGCTGCTGTGCGGGATCGCTTTTGCCTGCCTGACAGATGTGTTCGCCTATTTCGTGGGTTCCACCCTGGGCAAACATAGGCTCTGCCCTGAGCTGAGCCCCAAAAAGTCGGTGGAGGGTGCGGCTGGCGGGATTGCGGGCAGCATGCTCACCGCCGTAGCCCTCTACTTTTTGCAGTTTGTTTGGGGGGCGGATTTCCCCTGGTGGATGTATGTCATCTGCGCGCCCTTCTGTTCCATCATGGGCCAGATTGGAGATTTGGCCGCCTCCGCCATCAAGCGGCAAACGGGCATCAAGGACTACGGGACGCTCTTTCCCGGCCACGGCGGCGTGCTCGACCGGTTTGACAGCATCCTGTTTTCCGTCCCCATCGCGTACCTCTTTTTCAACTACATTTTCATCTTTTACTATGTATAGACAAGGATGGATTTCAGAGAAAATATGAGTTCAATCATCAATCTGGCGGTGCTTGGATGCACCGGTTCCATTGGCAGGCAGACCCTCAGTGTGGTCGATATGCATCCGGACCTCTTTCGCATAACAGCTCTGACCGCTCAGCGGGACGCGAAGGGGTTGGGGGAACTTGCTCAGAAATACAGGCCCCGTTATATCGGCCTTGCGGACGCCGCGTCCGCAGCCAATCTCCCCGCCCTGGAGGGCCGGCCCCAGATCGTTCTGGGGGATCAGTGCAACGTCCTTGCCTGCGAGCGGGAGGACGTGGACATCGTTGTGATTGCCGTGGGCGGCATGCAGGGGATATTCCCCCTGATCGCGGCCCTGGAGCAGGGCAAGAAGGTGGCCCTGGCCAACAAGGAGTCCATCGTATGCGGAGGCGAGCTGCTGAGCCCCCTGCTGAACCGCAACCGGGCCAATCTCTTTCCTGTGGACAGCGAGCACTCGGCGGTTTTCCAGTGCCTCCAGGGGCTGGGGAGCGCCAGCGAGGTGCGGCGCGTGATTTTGACCTCCTCGGGAGGGCCCTTCCGGTCCTGGACGAAGGAGCAGCTGAGGGAAGCGACGCCGGAGCAGGCGCTGCGTCATCCCAGCTGGAATATGGGCAGAAAGATCACCATAGACTCCTCCACCCTGGCCAACAAGGGGCTGGAGGTCATCGAAGCCCATTTCCTCTTTGGGCTGCCGACTGAGCGTATCGACGTGCTGATTCATCCGGGCAGCATTGTCCACTCCTTTGTCGAGACTGTGGACGGGGCGCTCCTGGCCCAATTGGGTACGCCCGATATGCGTCTGCCCATCCAGTACGCTCTCATGGGGAAGACCCGCGCGCCTTCCCCGGTGGCCCCGCTCAAATTGGAGCAGATGGCCAGACTGGAGTTTTTTGCTCCCGATTTGGAGCGGTTCCCCGCCCTGGGCCTGGCCTACGACGCCCTGCGCGCGGGGGGCACGGCGACCGCCGTATTCAACGCCGCCAATGAGGAGGCGGTGGGCCTGTTCCTGGAGAGAAAGCTGGGATATATGGACATCGCCCGGGCTTGCGCGGAGGCGCTCTCCCGGATTGCGCCCGTGTCCCCTAGGACGCTGGGTGATATCCTCGAGGCGGATGCCCGGGCGCGAGCCTGCGTCCGCTCTCTGAATCTGTAAAACGAGGTAACGGAATGACCACTGTTTTGTCCATATTTGGCGCGATCATTGTGCTCGGCGTGCTGATTATGATTCATGAGCTGGGCCACTTCGGCATGGCGCGGGCTTTGGGCTTCCGGGTGGACGAATTCGCCGTCGGGTTTGGCCCAAAGATTTTTACGACTGTGAAGAAGGGCATCCGCTACAGCGTGCGGGCGCTGCCCCTGGGCGGCTTTTGCAAGTTCCACGGGGAGGATGAGGACGGCGGGGAGGACCCCGAGGCTTTCAATGCGCAGAAGCCCTGGAAGCGCCTTCTGGTGGTGCTTGCCGGCGCAGTGATGAATATTCTGTTCGCCTTTGTGCTTGCGGTGATCACCCTTTGCGCATGGGGGGATTATGCCGTCACGATCGAGGGAGTCAACCCGGGTTCCCCGGCCGAGGCGGCAGGCATCCTGCCGGGCGATGTCATATTGGAGATCAACGGAAAGAGCATGGTTTTTGACTTCTCCGCCCTTGAGGGGGTGGATCAGGCGGATTCGGCCGAGGGAGTTTCCGTTAAAGTGCGCCGGGGGGATCGGGACGTCACACTGCGTGCCCGGGACCTCTATAACGCGGAAAAAGGGAAAAACATGTTGGGCGTCACGCTCAATTACAATAGCCGGAGAGGGTTTTCATTTGGAGAGGCCCTTTCCAGCGCCGGGGAATTCCTGGTGCACGCAGCCAAGAGCCTGGTGAGCTTTTTTGTCAACATCTTCAAGGTGGAGAACTTGCAGGACCAGGTCACGGGCCCGGTGGGCACCATCACCATCATTGGCCAGGCGGTGCGCAGCGGCTGGGAGACCATCTTCCGCCTGTGCCTGTATCTCAGCCTCAACCTGGGGATTTTCAATTTGATCCCCTTCCCTGGGCTGGACGGCTCCCGTGCCCTCTTTATCCTCTATGAGATGATCTTCCGCAAGCCCATCAAACGGGAGCATGAGGGGATCATCCATCTGGTCGGCATGGCCATTTTGCTGCTGTTCATCCTCTATATCACCATGGGGGATATCCGGCGGCTCTTCGGAGGCGCTTAACATGGGCGGAGGACGAAAAATCATGGTGGGCGGCGTGCCTGTTGGGGGCGGCGCGCCTGTAACGCTCCAGTCCATGACCAATACGGATACCCGGGACAGCGCCGCGACTATCGCGCAGATTCATGCCCTGGAGGCGGCGGGCTGCGAAATTGTGCGTTCCTCCGTTTATGACATGGACTGCGTGGCGGCCCTCCCGGCCATCCGCGCCGCCATCTCCATTCCGTTGGTGGCGGATATCCATTTTGACCACAGGCTGGCCATCGCCTCCATTGAGGCGGGGGTGGACAAGCTGCGCTTCAATCCCGGCAACATCGGCAGCAGGGCCAAGGTCCGGGAGCTGGTGGCCGCGGCAAAAGGGAAGGGGGTCCCCATCCGGATCGGCGTGAACGGCGGTTCCCTGCAGAAGGACCTGCTGCGCAAATACGGCGGTCCGACGGCCGAGGCGCTTGTGGAGAGCGCCCTCTCCCACGTTGCGGTGCTGGAGGAGCAGGGCTTCTATGACACGGTGATCTCTATCAAATCCTCCAGCGTCCCGGTGACGGTTGCAGCCAACCGGATGCTTGCGGGGAGGGTGGACTATCCCATCCACATCGGCGTCACAGAGGCCGGGGGCGGCGTCCAGGCCCTTGTCAAGGCCGCTGCAGGCGCGGGGAGTCTGCTGCTCGACGGCATCGGCGACACGCTGCGCGTCTCCATTACGGACGATCCTCTGCGGGAGATCGAAGCGGGGCTGGCCATCCTGCGGGCGCTGGAGCTCCGCAGGGAGGGCATTGAGATCGTCTCCTGCCCCACCTGCGGTCGGTGCAGGGTGGATCTGCCCGCCATCTCTGCCCGTATCCAGGCACGGCTCCCCCAAACCAAACGGCATTTCAAACTGGCCGTGATGGGCTGTGTGGTCAACGGCCCCGGGGAGGCGAGGGAGGCCGATCTGGGCATCGCTTTCGCGCCCGGCGGCTGCATGCTCTTTGCGGGCGGGGAAAAGCTGTGTTCCTGCAAGGACTGGGAAGAGGGCATGGAGCGCCTGATGGGGGGGGCGCAGAGTATGATCAATTCACAGGGGTGGTGGATATTGTCAAATCAATGGCTTGATCTGGTGCGGCAGAGCGGCGCCTCGCAGTATGCCGATCAGTTGACCCTGGAGAAAATCAGCATCAGCGCACTGAAGCACCATGTCAGTGTGCTGTTTCGCTGTGAAGAGATACTCCCCTGGAGCGCGATGCGCCAGATTGAGCGGATGCTCCTAGGCCGCCTGGCGGAGGTTTCCGCCTCTTTGAGCGTGGAATTCCGTTTTCCTGGACAACCGGGGGACTTTGCGCAGAATTTTACCCGCCATGAGCCCTATCTTATCCGCTGCATCTGCGAGGAGTGTCCCATGCTCTCTCCCTTCGCTGAGCATATCCACCTGCGCCTTCAGGACCATGTGCTCACCGTTGTTCTGCCCGACCCTTCGGCCGAGCTGATCTGGAAGCGGTGCGACAGTGCGGACCAGCTGCAGCACTTTGTGCAGACTGCCTTCTCCTATCCCTGCCGGGTGGAGCACAGAGCGGAGGAGGAGGAGTGGGAGCGCAAAATCGTGCCCTATCAGGAAGGGCCCATCCAGACGCCTGCCGGGAAACGCCCGGCCGCCCCCGCTCCCCAGAAAGTACGCAAGCAGCAGGAGAACAATGTGGTGGCCTTTACGCGGAAGGACATCATCTACGGGGAGCCGGTCCGCAAGGTGGAGCTCATCCCCATCGACGACATCAACGACCAGACGGGGCGGTGCTGCTTTGAAGGGCAGATTGTCAAGCTGGAGACCCGCGACGTGTTCGGCAACACCAAGACCATCATCACCTTCGACGTATGCGACCGCACCAACACGGTAACCAGCAAGCTCATTTTGGACGTCAAGACGGCCCAGCGGGTGCTGCCCGGGTTGAACCGCGGGGAGTGGGTGCAGGTCCACGGCACAGCGGGCATTGACAAGTTCAGCGGGGAGCTCACCGTAACGCCCAAAGCGGTGCTGTCCATCCCGGCGATCAAGCGCATGGACAACGCCCCTGAAAAGCGGGTGGAGCTCCATCTGCATACCCAGCTCTCCACCCTGGACAGTATGCTCAACATCAAGGAGACTGTGGCGATGGCCAAAGAATGGGGCCATACGGCCATGGCTGTCACCGACCATGGCGTGGTGCAGGCATTCCCGGATTTCTATGGAGCGGCCAAGAAGGCGGGAATCAAAGCCATCTATGGAATGGAGGGCTATCTGCTCGACGACAGCTGGCCCATCGACTTTGACCAGACCTTTGTGGTGTTCGACGTGGAGACTACCGGCCTCAACGAAAAGCTCAACACCATCATAGAGCTGTCCGCCGTCAAGCTGAGGGACGGTCAGGTGGTGGACCGTTTTGAGAGTTTTTTGAACCCTTGCATGCCGATTCCCCTCAAAATCACAGAGCTGACCGGCATCACCAACGAGATGGTGGCCGACGCACCGGAGCCCGAGGGGGTGCTGCGGGAGTTCTACGAGTTCTCCAAGGGCTGTTGCTTTGTCGCCCATAACGCCAATTTTGATATGGGCTTTTTGACGGAGCACGGCTCCCGCTACGGGCTGGAGTTTGACCAGCCCGCCGTGGACACGCTGATGCTCGCCCGTTATACCGTGCGCAGCCTCAAGCACCACAAGCTCAACAACCTGACCGACTATTTCGGCGTCTCACTGGAGAGCCACCACAGGGCTATCTGCGACGCGGAGGCCACGGCCCAGATCTTCCTGAAATTGGTGGAACTCTACAGGGCCAGCGGGGCCGAGGGCCTTCCCGCCATCTTTCCGGAGCACCGGGCGGAGGGCTATAATAAGAAAAACAGCTATCATATTGTCTTCTTAGTGAAGGACCAGGCGGGGCTGACCAACCTGTATAAGCTGGTCACCTATTCCCACCTGGAGCATTTCAGCCGCCGGGCGCGCAGGCCGCGCATTCCCCGAAGCCTTTTGATGATGCATCGGGAGGGGCTGATCGTGGGCAGCGCCTGCGAGGCGGGCGAGCTGTTCCGGGCGGTGCTCAAGGGAGACGGGGAGGAGCGGCTGAACAAGATTGCCTCCTTCTATGACTACCTGGAGGTGCAGCCCATTGGCAACAACGCCTTCCTGATGCG
>JAHZEH010000056.1:0-1254 GCA_019421925.1 Clostridia bacterium | reverse complement strand
AAAATTTCCTCAGATACAGACGGAGGAGGATTTGCGCAACCTGAACCGGGCCATCGTCCGGCTGTCGGAGGAGCTGGGCAAGCCCTGCGTGGCCACAGGCGACGTCCATTTCAAGGAGCCGGAGGACGAGTACTACCGGCGTATCGTTATGGCCAGCCAGAACTACTCGGACGCCGATTTGCAGGCCCCCCTGTATTTCAAAACCACGGAGGAGATGCTGGACGAGTTCTCCTATCTGGGGGCGGAAAAGGCGCGGGATATCGTCATTGTCCAACCCTCCGCCATCGCGGAGCAGTGCGAGATGCTCAAGCCCTTCCCCTTTGAAACCTGCGCCCCTATCATCGAGGGAGCTGAGGAGGAGCTGGTGCAGAGCACCATGCAGCGGGCCCATGAGATTTACGGCGACCCGCTGCCCGAACCGGTGCAGGCCCGCATCGACCGCGAGCTGGGTTCCATCACCAAATACGGCTTCTCTGTCCTCTATGTCATTGCCCGGAAGCTGGTGCTCAAATCCAACTCGGACGGCTATCTGGTGGGCTCCCGCGGTTCGGTCGGATCCTCGGTGGTGGCTTTTTTCTCGGGCATTACGGAGGTAAACGCCCTCGCGCCCCACTATGTTTGCCCCAACTGCAAGCACTCGGATTTTGACGTGGATCATAAAATATACACAATCGGCTGCGATATGCCGGACAAGAACTGCCCGGTCTGCGGCCATCTCTATAAAAAGGACGGGTATCTGATTCCCTTTGAGACCTTCCTGGGCTTTGAGGGGGACAAGGTGCCGGATATTGACCTGAACTTCTCGGGCGACTACCAGCCCGTAGCCCATAAATACACCGAGGAGATATTCGGCGAGGGCCATGTGTTCCGGGCCGGCACCATCAGCGGCATCCAGGATAAAAAGGCCTACGGCATGGTCAAAAAGTACATGGACGAGCACGGAACCACGGCGGGGCGTGCAGAGCTGGAGCGGCTCTCGAGCGGCTGCACGGGCGTCAAGCAGACCACAGGCCAGCACCCGGGCGGCATTGTCGTCGTCCCCAGGGACCGGGAGGTTTTTGAGTTTACCCCCCTGCAGCATCCCGCGGACGACCCCAACTCCCCCATCATCACCACCCACTTCGACTTCCGTTCCATGCATGACACCCTGGTCAAGCTGGACATCCTGGGGCATGACGATCCCACGGTGATCCGCATGCTGCAGGACCTGACCGGGCGGGACCCCAAGACCATCCCTCTGGACGACCCCGAGAC
>JAHZEH010000055.1 GCA_019421925.1 Clostridia bacterium | reverse complement strand
CTGGTAGATGGCGGCGAGCAGGCCGACGACAGCGATGGGCATGGAAGCGCCCAGGAAGGAGAGGCCCTGTTCCACGGTGAGCTGTGCGGGTGCCCCGCCCAGAACGCCGATCTGGACCATGATGAGAACCGCCACCAGGAAGCCGTAGATGCCCTGCGTTCCGGGGAGCGCTTCAATAACCAGCAGTTTACCAAAGAGTTCGGGTTTTTCCGCTACGACGCCGGCGGTGGCCTGACCGGTGATGCGCACGCCATAGGCGCTGCCTATGCCGGCGAGGGTTGCGGCGAGCACTGCGCCGAGGATCGCGAGAATTGTTCCGAGAGTCATTTTGGTTTCCTCCTTGAATTGTTTGGTGAAATATGGGGCAGCAAAAACAACTTACTTGTCAATGACGTCCACGTACTTGGACCGGATGGAGAGGGGCTCAAAGGCATAGCCGTTTCCCTCATAGAACTTGCCGAAAAACTCGATGTACTGCAGGCGGCTGGCGTGAACGTAAGCCGAGAGCAGACCCATAACCAGATTGAACACATGGCCTATGATATAGATGAAAATGGATGCAATAAAACCCAGCACCGAGCCCTGCACCATCCCCGCCAGCAGATTCATAACCATAGCCACAACGCCCGAGGAGAGAGCCAGAGCCAGGATGCGTGAGTAGGACAGGATGTCCGAAGCATAGCCGGTGATATTGTACAGGCCGAAGAGGCCGCCGGTGATCTTTTTGATCAATCCCGGCTTGTTTCGTCCCGCAGTCACAAGGATGATGCCCGCGCCCACCAGGGCCACAATCATGCCCACCGTGGACAGACCCGCCAGCAGCAGGCAGAGGCCGCCCAGAAGCAGCATCCAACTGAACTGGTCAAAGATGGCATCCCAGAAATGGCCCGCTTTGATGCTGTTGCACATGGCAATGGCCATGCCCGAGAAGATGTGGAGCACGCCGATGCCGCAGCACAGGAACAGCGTCGAGACCGCGTTGTCCAGGGGGATAAAGAGCAGCGGCGGGAACCACTCCGCGCCAAAGTAGCTGCCAAACATGACGCCCCAGAAGGCGGTGGTGATGCTGGCGTAGAACAGCACTGTCACCAGCTTGCCGAATTCACCCCGGGGCTTTTTGATTTTTTTGAAGGCATAGAAGAGAATGGCCATAACCACGCCATAGCCCACGTCCGCCATCATCATGCCGAAGATCAGCCAGTACCAGGGGGCCATAACGGGGTTTGGGTCGGTCTCGCCCGGGTCGGGCCTGGAGAACATGTCTGTAATGGTTTCAAAGGGGGTGACCAGCTTCCTGTTTTTCTCCACCGTCGGGGGCTTCTCATCCTCCGCAGGATCGGTAAAGGTCAGGTCGAAGGCGTCGGTCGTCCTCTCCACTGCCTTTTGTACCCTCTCCATCCGGTCGCTGCGCACCCAGCCCGTCAGGCAGAAGGTGGCGTCCGTAACCGCGGAGCGGGTGGAGAGGCGGGCGCTCTCGGCGCGGAGCTGGTCGCAGAGCGTCTCCAGCTCCTCCTTGCGCTTTGCCAGCTCCCTGGCTTTCTCCTCAAGGGCGGCCAGCTTGGCCTCCCCCTCCTTAATCTCGTCCCTGGCCCGCTTGTATGCCGTCTGGGGCAGGCAGTCGATGCGGGGCGGGCCGCTCTCCGTGAACCCCGCGCTCTTGACCGTCTCCATCACCGCCTCGGCATCCTCCTTGTGGCAGGTGATGAGCACAGCCTGTCCCTCGGAGCCCATGCCCAGGGGCTGCACGTCCGCCCCGGCCTCCTCCGCGGCGGCAAGGGCATCCGCCCCCCCGCCCAGCGGCAGATATCCGGTGAAGAAGCGGGCCGTCTGGGTGGGGACCAGCTTGCTGACGGGGATGTCCAGGGGCAGCCAGGGTTCGAGCTGTTCCGCCCGGCCCTTCGCCGCCTCGATCTCCCCTCTGATTGCGTTCATCTCTTGGGCGAGGGCCTCGGCCTCCTCAGACAGGGCGACAGCCTTCGGGTCCTCCTCCATAAACCGGTCGTACTCCACAGCCGTGCGCTCCTGTAGGAAACTCTTTTTCCCCTGGTAGCGCGAGATGAAGCCCAAGGTGTTTTCAACCTTCTGGGCCTCCTGAACAGCCGTCTCGTAACCGGTGAGTTCCTCCCCCTCTTCCACAGGGATAATCATGAATTCCCCACAGCGCTGAAGCGCCTGAAGCAGAACGTCTCTGTCCTGTTTCAGAGCAAAGAGGGTCGCCTTTTTCATGGGGACAATCATAACGCTTCAATCCTTTCCACAATGGTGCGCGCCGCCTCCGGCAGCTTGGAACGGGCCGCGTCCGCGAGAGCCCTGTCCTGTGCGGCCTGTTTCTCCAGGAGGTCGCCGGCCTTTTGGGCCGCTTTCTCCTGAGCGGCCTCAAGGGTGCGTTCGGCAGCCCCGCGGGCCGACTCGATGATCCCGGCAGCCCTCTGGTTTGCCTGAGACTCCGCGCCATGCAGCAGTTCCCGTCCGTCGGCGCCCGCTTTTGCGCGGAGCTCCGCGGCCTGTGATTCCGCTGCCGTGATGAAGTCGAGAATGGACATTAAATCACCACCTTTTCCTGTTTTTGATTATTCGTTAAAATTATAGCACAAATCGCCTGAAAAATAACAATAATTTCCACATTCCCTGAAATTTTTATTCTCGATTTGTGCATATAAGGGCAAACAAGGCGATATATGGAGAAATATTTGAAAGATTGAGTGTCTGTTCTTTCTATTGTGAATGATAAAATAACAATAACTGTACCATCATAAAGCGAGAGCCGGTCATGGCAAAGCATAACCGGCGCATCTCGTTTCTCTCTAAGATCGGCAACACCAGTATTTTACCATACATTTCCCCAAAGGTCTACGTCTAGTATTGCCTGCTTATCAAATTTTCAGGAATTCCACAATCTTTTTACTTGGTGCCGAAAATGCGGTCGCCCGCATCGCCCAGGCCAGGGACGATATAACCGTGGTCGTTGAGATGGGAGTCCACAGCCGCCACGAAGATGTCCACATCGGGGTGCCTCTCCTGGATAAAGGCGATACCTTCGGGGGCGGCAATGAGACAGACCAGTTTGATGGACTTGCAGCCGTTGCGCTTGAGAAGGTTCAGAGCGTAATCAATGGAGTGGCCGGTGGCGAACATGGGGTCCACCAGGATGATATCGCGCTCGCCGCAGTCAAAGGGCAGCTTGCAGTAATACTCCACCGCTTCCAGCGAGACGGGGTCGCGGTACAGGCCGATATGGCCTACCTTGGCGGCGGGGATGAGCTTAACCATGCCGTCCACCATGCCCAGCCCGGCCCGCAGGATGGGGACGATGCCCACTTTCTTGCCCGCAATGACCTTAGTCTTGGCGGTAGCCACGGGGGTCTTGATCTCGATCTCCTTGAGGGGCAGATCGCGGGTCACCTCATAGGCCATGAGCATGGCCAGCTCCTCCACCAGCGCGCGGAAGTCCTTGGTGCCCGTCTGTTCGTCGCGCAGCAGAGAGATTTTATGCTGCACCAGGGGGTGGTCAATGACAGTAAGTTTGCCCATAATGATATTCTCCTTTGTAAATGCGAAAAAGAATGACTTCATAAAAATCATTCCCATTCGCACCAGATTCAATTTTTTTCAGCGGGAAACCTTGATAGCATCATGAATTTTATGAATATGCTCGACTCCTCGCCTAACCGTCCGGCCTTAGCCTTCTGTCCCGGCCCCTCTGCACCGTATTCTGCAGCGCAAAACCGGCGGATAAAATCGCTGAATTGCAAAACGCCTGGAAATATATGCCGCGCGGCATTGAGCAAAGGAATTATATATCCGGCAGCCCACCCAATTGGGAAGAAAGCCCCAGATTATGTCCCGCGAAAACTTCCCGCCGAAGGATTGCCGCCGCTCCAACGGTAAAAGCGGGAGAATGGAACGCGGCCATGACGGACAAGTCAAATGCACTTGAGCGTGCAAAAACGCCCGTACTCCACAGGGCATAACTCCATTGCGTTTTGCTCCGGAGCTCCCTTCCATCCGACCGGTCCGGCGCTTTTCATCTACTTGTTCTCGTAGCCGCTCATCTTTCCGATCCGGCGCATGTGCCTCTCGTCTCCGGAGAATGGAGTCTCCAGCCAGGTCCTGAGGATATCAAGGGCCATCTCAGTGCCCAGAGTCCTCGCCCCCATAGCCAGAACATTGCTGTCGTTGTGCTCCCGCGTCAGGCGGGCGGACAGGCTCTCGCTGCACAGGGCGCAGCGGATGCCTCTGACTTTATTGGCAGCGATGGACATGCCGATGCCTGTGCCGCAGAGGAGCACGCCCCGGTCGGCCTCGCCCTTTGCCACCATCTCGCACACGGGGATGGCGATATCCGGATAGTCCACGGAAGCCGTATCATAGGCGCCCTCGTCGAATACCTCATGCCCCTGCTTGAGCAGGTAGGCGATGAGTTCAGCCTTGCGTTCAATGGCCGCATGGTCGCAGCCGATGACAATTTTCATTCGCACCACTCTCTTTCCATTCGCTGCATCGCTCTGCCCATGCTCCCGCACAAAGTCTGCGCGACCTCCACATAGACCTCCAGGGGCTCGCGGAAGGGGTCCTCAATGTCGTACTCCTCGCTCCCGGTGAAGCCATCCACACCCGCAGCGTACCCCTTGAGCGTGTGGGTCCTGTCCTCAGCCTCGGGAGCCAGGGCGAGGATCTCCTCCAAATGCTGTTCCTGCATGGCGAGGATGAGGTCGGCCCCCTCGGCCATCTCGGCCGTAAAAGGCTGGGCCTTATGCTTGAAGAAGGGCAGACGGATGTCCATCTCCTCAAGCACCTCAGTGGCGAACTCGGCCATGTCCGCCCCTTCGCAGGCGAAGGTACCGGCGGAAATGGCGTTCACATCCAAATCTTTTAGTCGTGGGTGATCGTCTATTGCGTCGTTGAAGATGGCCTCGGCCATAGGGCTGCGGCAGGTATTGCCGGAGCAGACGAACAAAACGGTCCTCAAAATACTATCCTCCTGGCCCACAGACGGGCTGAATGGGCGCACAGGGTCGTGCGCGCGGTTGATGTATGCCGCAGGGCTCCCGTGCTATGCCCGGTGGCGCACCACGTGGAAACCCGCGGCCCGCAGGGCGCGGTTCATAAAGGCCAGCCCCAGCGCCTGGGGGGGAAGGGATTCAAGCACAATGGCCTCATATCCCGCGGCGTCAGCCTCCCGTAAAAGCGCAAAAAGGGAGCGGCATATGCTCTGCGGCTGCTCTCTGTCGCCCATTATAACACAATCCCGCCCTTCATAAAAGCCGGAAGTTTGGACGCTCGCGAAAATCACGCATTTTTTGCCCATTTGCGCCAGGGTGTCGTACGCCTCGCAGGCGGCCTCAGGAAGCGCCCTCCCCTCGCCGTCCGCGATACACACCTCCGCTTTGGGGGAGTAGTGCTTGTATTTCATGCCGGGCGACGCGGCCTGCTCCCCCTCGCCCAGCGGGGATAGGATGCTGGGGGCGAGCTCCACCCCGCCCAGCACAGCAGAGAGCTGCTCCGGGGTGATTGCACCCGGCCGGAGTATGGTGGGAGGGCCCGCCAGGCTGAGCACTGTGGACTCCAGCCCCCATTCGCAGGACCCGCCGTCCAGGATGAGGGGAATTCTGCCCCCCATATCCTCATAGACATGCCGGGCGTTGGTGGGGCTGGGCCTGCCCGAGAGGTTGGCGCTGGGAGCGGCCACCGGCACGCCGGCGCTCCGGATGAGGGCGCGCGCCCCCTCGTGGGAGGGCATACGGATGGCCACGGTGGGCAGTCCCGCAGTCAGGGCGTCGGGGCAGACCGGCTTTTTGGGCAGCACCACGGTCAGCGGCCCCGGCCAAAACAGGCGCAGAAGCGCCTCCGCCCGCCCGTCCACCTGGGCCAGTGCAAAGGCCTCCTCCACCTCCGCCACATGGGCGATGAGAGGATTGTCCGACGGCCTGCCCTTGGCGGCAAAGATGGAGCGGACCGCCTCCCCGTCCAGGGCGTTGGCCCCCAGCCCATACACCGTCTCCGTGGGGAAGGCCACCAGCCCCCCCTCCCGCAAAATCCTGCCGCCCAGGGCAATTCCCTCCTCAAAGGACTCCTCCAGGCGGATCACTCTTGTCTCCATTCAAAGCCTTTCTTGGGGGCGCTCTCCCGGGGGATTCCATCCCCCGGGACCCCCAGCCCAAGGGGCATTGTCCCTTGGGAATCCCTTTTTAGGGGGGCCTTTCCCCAAAACATCGGGAAAAGGCCCCCCAGACTTACTTTTATCTTCCGGCCTGGAACTCCCCGGCGGCTCGGAGGGCTTCGTCTCCCGAACCCCTCCAACAATTCCCCCAGACCCTTAGTTCCCCTCCGCCGCAGCCTCCAGCTGGGCGGTGCGGGCGGCAACGGAGAGGGCGTCAATCATCTCATCCAGGTCGCCGTCCAGAAATGCCTCCAGCTTGTAGAGGGTCAGACCGATGCGGTGGTCGCTCACGCGGCTCTGAGGGAAATTATAGGTGCGGATGCGCTCGCTGCGGTCGCCGCTGCCCACCATGGCCCGGCGGGCGGCGGTCTGCTCCGCATCCTGCTGGGACTGGAAGTAGTCATACAGCCGGGTCTTGAGCACGTGCATGGCCTTCTCCTTGTTCTTGAGCTGGGAGCGCTCATCCATGCACTGAACCACAATGCCGGTGGGCAGATGGGTGATGCGGATGGCGGACTCGGTCTTGTTGACGTGCTGCCCGCCTGCGCCGCTGGCCCTGTAGGTATCTATCTTGAGGTCGCTCTGATTGATCTCGACCTCCACGTCCTCAACCTCCGGCATGACCACCACAGTGGCGGCAGAAGTCTGAATGCGCCCCTGGGCCTCAGTCTCGGGTACCCGCTGCACCCGGTGGACGCCGCTTTCATACTTGAGGCGGGAGTAAGCTCCCGTACCGGTAACGGAGATGGACGCCTCCTTGACGCCCCCCAGCTCGGTCTCGTTGATGTCCATAATCTCAGTTTTCATATTGTGGCGCTCGGCAAAGCGCAGATACATGCGCATGAGGTCGGCTCCAAAGAGGGCCGCCTCCTCGCCGCCAGTCCCTGCCCGGATCTCCAGCAGGACGTTTTTGTCGTCGTTGGGGTCCTTGGGCAGCAGCAGGATTTTGATCTCCTGCTCCAGTTCCTGGGACTGTCTGCGCTTCTCGTCGTATTCCTCCTGGGCCATCTCCCGCATGTCCGGATCTTCCAGCAATTCCCTGGCCTCCTCCATCTCACGCAGGCAGGCGCCGTACTTGTCATAGGCCTCGATCACCGGGCCGAGGGAGGCGTGCTCCTTAACCCTCTTGCGCCACTCCTCCTGGTTGGCGATAAGAGCAGGGTCGGAAATCATGGTCTCCAGCTCCTGATAGCGGGCGCGCAGCCCTTTGAGTTTTTCCAGCATAGCAAGCTCCTCTGTAAATATTGGCGCTCCGGGCCCGGCCCGAAGGTACATTCCCGGCGCCATGATTTCGTAGTTTGGGAAGCGGCCCGGCCCTCATCCGGCCAGCTCGGCCTTGACCACCCGCTCAATGCCAGAGAGGTCCCGGGTGATCTCAATACAGCGCAGGCCCGCCGCCGAAAACAGTTCTGCCACGTCCCCGGCCTGGCCCGCGCCCACCTCCACCAGCAGCGCGCCCCCCTTCTCCAGATGGGAGGGGCCCTCCCTGGCGATGATGCGGTAGAAGTCCAGGCCATCCTCCCCGCCGTCCAGAGCGGCGATGGGCTCGTGCTCGCGGACCTCCCGCATGAGAGTGGGAATATCGGTGGTGGGGATATAGGGGGGATTGGAGACGATCATATCAAATTTTTCGTCGATCTGTTCGAACATGTCGCTTCCAAAGATGCTGACCAGCCTGGAGACATTGTTGCGCTCGGCATTCTGGGCAGCGATACGCAGGGCCGCCGGGCTGATATCCGAAGCCGTGACGGCCAGGTTTCCCAGGGCGGCGATAGCCACAGCCAGGCAGCCGCTCCCCGTGCACAGGTCCAGGCAGGAGGCGTATCCTCTGGCCGCCGCCAGCTTGAGGGCGGTCTCGCACAGCGTCTCGGTGTCGGCCCTGGGGATGAGCACCCCCTCGCGCACGGCAAAGGACAGGCCCATGAAGTCCCACTCCCCCATGATATACTGGAGGGGCCTGCCGGACAGTCTCTGGGCGATCACCTGGGCGAGGCGCTCCTGCTCCTCCCCTGTCAGCTCCTCCCTCCTGCGTGTCAGCAGGGCCTCAAAGGAGCAGCCCAGGGCCGTCTGCATCACCAGCCGCGCTTCACCCTCCGCACCGTTCTGGCTGAGCTTTTTGCGGGCATAGGCCGTGGCCTCCGCAACCGTCATGGGCAACCTCCCTCCTAATCTTGCCTTTACCGGTGCAAGATACTCTGAAAATCAACCTCTTAAGCGCCCACTGCGCCGGGGCAGGCACTGGACGCATCCTCCTGCTCCGCAGCGCACCCGCCATTCGGGGATTCCTGTTCCGGGGATTCCTGTCCGGCGGCCTCCGCGCCCTCCTCATGGGGCGCCTCCTCCCGTCCGGTCTCCTTCCGGTTGGGATTCTGGGGATCGTCCGGATGGACGGACCAGTAGGCCTCCGGATCGAGGGCCAGTTCAAAAGCAGTGATCGCGCACTCAATCATACCGTCGTCCGGCTCCCGGGTGGTAAGGCGCTGGAGCATGAGCCCCGGCCAGCGCACAATGCGCTGCACAATGCCGTCCCCCTTGGCTGCGGCCTTAAGAACCTCATAGGCCAGGCCGGCAACAATGGGCAGGCAGGCGATCTTGACCGCCGCCTTGACCGCCCAGTGGCCATTGAGAACAGGAGGCTCACCATCATCACAAGGAACAGGTAATTGGTGCCGCAGCGGGCATGGAAGCGCGTCTTGGTGCGGACATTCTCCACGGTCAGGGGTTCCCCCGCCTCATAACAGGCGATGGTCTTGTGCTCCGCTCCGTGGTACATATACACTCTCCTGAGTTCCTTCATCAGAGAGATGGCAGCCATATAGCCGATAAGGATAGCCACCCGCAGCAGCCCCTCCACCAGATTGATCACCAGATTGGAGGCGTTGCCCGCAATCAGCTTGCCCAGAAAGGTGGGCAGCAGGAAGAACAGGCCCACGGCGAGGGCCACGCCCAGCACCATAGCCACGCCGATGACGATGTCCTCCACCGCTTTGCCCATTTTCTCGGAGAGCCACTTTTCGAACTTTGTGGGCTCCTCCGTCTCCTCCCCCGCGATCTCCGCGGCGTAGGTCATGGTGCGCATGCCCTCGCTGAGGGACTCCACGAAACTGACGCAGCCCCGCACAATAGGCAGGCCGAAAAATTTATTGCGTTTGGTCCAGGAAGTATAGGCTTTGGAGGTCTTGTCGATGGTCCCGTCCGGCCTGCGCACCGCCATAGCCATATATTTAGGCGATTTCATCATGACGCCTTCGAGCAGGGCCTGCCCGCCGACAGAGGAAATCGTGCAGCTCCCCTTATCCTTCTGTTTCTGTTTTTTCAATTCTGTTTTGATCTCCCTTCGATACAGTCCATGGGGATACTACCCCAATATTGGATTATACCACAGCCTCCCGCCCAATAAAAGAGCGGCCTGCCTCTAAAGAATCCCCGGGCGGCAGTTGGCTCTGCCCCCTAACCGCCACAGAAAAGGGGCGCCCCCGTATGGGGGCGCCCCTTCTTTGCGATGCCGCCGGACTCTTCCAGCAGCCCGGGGTTGTTTCTTCCGCGGTTTATTGTCCCATCGCGGCGTTGGTTCCGGCGATCCGGCCGTTGACCATGATGTCGGCGATGGCGTTGCC